>CAJXAV010000003.1 GCA_913050095.1 uncultured Gammaproteobacteria bacterium | reverse complement strand
CTGCCTGTCACGCAGGGGGTCGCGGGTTCGAGTCCCGTCCACTCCGCCATGTAAATTATTAAATAAGGAAATACAGTTGTTACAAAATATTAGAGATCGATCAACAGGATGGCTTGCATATGTAATAGTTATAGGCATAAGCATACCGTTCGCACTTTGGGGTATTGATCAGTATTTTACAAATAACCAAATAATAGCTGCCGAAATTAATGATACAAAAATCTCCCTTGAAAGATTAAATAATGAGTATCAGGATAGACTAAAAGAAATGAGTGAGCTTATTTCAAAAGAACAGAGTGAAGCAGAATTACAAAAAAAAATAATTAAAAGAACAGTCTTGGATGAGTTGATAGATAGTGTTCTAGTGAGAGAGTTTGTTGCTAATAATAAATTTCAGATATCAGAAAATTCATTAATAAGCGATATAAAAAATAATAAAATATTTCATACAGAAAATAAATTTAATCCTAAAAGATACCAAAGGCTTCTGGAAAGCCAAGGAATTAAAATACCCGAGTATGAGATGATTAGGCGTACGGAGCTTAAAACATTACAATTTTATAACAATATTGTTGAGTCAACATTTCTAACAGATCAACAATTAGAAGATTTAGAAAAACTTAAATACCAAACAAGAAATTTTAAATTATTATCTTTGAGTTATAACGATTTTATAGATACAAAAAATAAATCAACAGAAAAAGAAAAAAAAGACTTTTATGTGAAGTATAAAAATATTTTTTCAAAGCCTGAAAAAATAGATATTGAATATATAGTTTTTAATCAAGATATGCTAAAGAAAAAAGTTAATATAAGTATTGATGATGTTAAAAATTATTATAATGAAAATAAATTCAAATATATAAAACAAGAAAAAAGAAAAGTTAGTCAAATTTTTTTATCCAACACTAAAAAAAGTAAAAAAGAAAACCTAGATCTTATAAAAAACATAAGCCAAAAAATTAGTAATAATGAAAATTTTGAAAAACTAGCGAATAAATTTTCAAACGATAAGCTATCAAATAACAAAGGTGGTGATATTGGCTGGATTTCAAGAAATGATTTAAAAAATAATATTAGCGAAAAAATATTCAACTTAAAAAAAATAAATGATAATACTGGTATAATCGAGGAAGAACTTGGTTTTTATATATTTAAATTAATTGATATTGAAGAAGCAAAAATTAAGGATTTTTCTATTATTAAGGATGTTGTTAAAAAAGACTTAGAAAATATAAAGCACACTAGTATGTACGATATTATATTTGAAGATTTATCTAACATGCTTTTTGAAAACCCAGAATCTTTAGAAATTGTAGAAGATTACTTGTCAATAAAAAAAGTTTCCACAGGACTTATGGAACTATCAAAAATTAAGAAAAAACATAAAATTTTAGCTAATGAAAAAGTTTTACAAGTTTTAAGCACTGAAAGCCTCAGAAATGAATTAAGAAATAGCGAACCAATTGAAATTAAAGATAGCATAGTTATGTTGCGTATAAATAAAAAGTCACCTATAGAATACCAAAATTTTGAAAATGTGGAAAAAGAAATTGAATCTTTAATTAATACAGAAAATGCAATTGAGGCAATGAAAGATTCTATTAAAGATATTGAGAATAAAATAAAGTCTGGCGTCAATATAAAAGAAATAGAAAAAATAGTTAATAAAAAATCAACTTTATATTCAAATATTGAACGTCAAGATAGTAAAATTCCGCCATCAATTCTAAATAAAGTTTTCTTATTAAGTAAAGATAACTCTGTTACAAGTTTAGAATCTGGAACTGGCAACTATGAATTAATATTATTGGATAAAATTAATGAGGGTTCCTCAGACTTAAGTGAAAAGTCATTGAAGACAATGTTTTATAATGAGCAAGTTAATGCAGTTTTATATTCAGTAATTCAGAGCTTGAGAGAAAGGGCAGATATTAAAATCTATCCCGAAAATCTATAAAAAATGGAAAGATTACCATCTTCAAAAAGTATATTTACATTTTTATTTCTAGGTCTTTGCATTGGATTAATTTTAGACAAGACAGATAGCCTTCTAGGAATAAATTTTTATAACTTTTTTAGTTTTATAGGTTTATTATTTATAAATTCTTTAAAGATGATTGTAATTCCATTAATTATGTCTTCTCTAATATACAATATATCTTCTTTCAGCAGCGCAAATGAAATATCGAATATTGGCGCCAAGGCTGTTATTTTTTATTTAATTACAAGTTTTTTTGCAATTATCATTGGTATTACAGTTGTTAATATAATACAGCCAGGAATATTAAATGGAGAAGGCGCAGCAAAATTATTAGGATTAGGCTTAAATAATAATATTGATAACATTATAACTAACAAAGAAAACTATAGTTTTGAAGGTTTCTTACTGACTATTTTTTCTGGAAATATATTCACTTCAATTGCTAATGGAAACATGTTGTTCATAATTTTATTTAGTTTAATTTTTGGTTTATCAATTAGATATTCATCTTCTAAAAGCGTTGACACAATTAAAAATTTTTGGGAAGGATTGTATCTAATTTTTTTAAAAATTATGAATTATATTTTAGTATTTACTCCATATGCTGTTTTTTGTCTTGTTGCTAAATCTGCAATTGATTTTGATTCTCAAAGCTATGTAATTTTAATGAATTTCTTTATAACTGTTATTGTTGGTCTTTTAATTCACATGTTAATTTTTTACCCTCTTGTTTTGTATTTTTTTAAAAGAAATATAATTTCCCATTTTAAAGGTATGAGTTCTGCAATTTTATTTGCTTTTTCATCAAGCTCGTCTGTAGCTACAATTCCAGTAACTACAAAATGTTTAATTGATAAACTTAAATTTAAAAAAGAAAAAGTTAATTTTATTATACCTATAGGTGCAACTATAAATATGGATGGTACAGCTCTGTTTGAATGTGTAGCTGTAATTTTTATTGCTCAGTTATATGGCGTAGATTTATCGTATATTGATCAATTCCTAGTATTATCTTTAGCCCTTATAACGTCTGTTGGTGTTGCTGGAATACCATCTGCAAGTTTTGTTGCAATTGTAGTTATACTAAGTACGGTTGGTTTGCCTCTAGAGGCTGTTGGTATTATTTTAGGTATTGATAGAGTTTTAGATATGCTTAGAACTAGTGTTAATGTTTTTGGAGATTCCTGCTGTGTTAGCGTTGTTGCTAAGTAGCGAATTATTTGAGTGCAGGCATACCAATGATGTTATACCCAGAATCTACATAGAGAACCTGGCCTGTAATTCCGCTAGCACCATCAGATGCTAAAAATGATGCTGTATCACCAACTTCTTGTATTGTAACATTTCTTCTAAGGGGGGAATTCTCTTCTACGTGTTCTAGCATTTTTCTAAAATCTGATATACCAGCCGCAGCTAATGTTTTAATTGGGCCTGCTGATATGCAGTTTACTCTTATATTATTTTCACCCATAGCATAAGCAAGATACCTTACATTAGCTTCAAGACTAGCTTTTGCAACACCCATAACATTATAATTTGGCATTCCGCGAACAGCACCTAAATATGACAGTGAAATAACTGAGGGATTAGTGCCTTTTAGCATCTCTTTTGATTCTTTGCACAACTCTAAAAGGCTGTAACTACTAATACTATGAGCAGAAATAAAACCTTCTTTTGTCGTTTTATCAACATAATTACCCTCTAGTTCATCTCTGGGTGCAAATGCTAAAGAATGAACAATAATATCGAATTCAGACCATTTTGCCGATAGCATATCGAGCATTTTTCTAATTCCATTATTTTCAGATACATCACAGGGCATTATTATGTCTGATTCACAATCATTTGCTAATTTTTGCACCCTATCTTTTAGCTTATCGTTTTGATAAGTAAAGGCTAGCTCGGCCCCATTTCTTTTAAGAGAATCTGAAATTCCCCATGCAATGGAACGGTTACTCGCAACACCTAATATTAATGCTTTTTTTCCTTCTAGTGATTTCATGGATGTATTGTATATCAAATTTTATTTATAATGGAGTAAAATATATAATATTTATATAAATAAATGAGTTGACTTTAAATGAAAAAAATTTTTAAAAACATAATTATAATAATTTTTATTGTAATTAATGGCTGCTCAGATAAGCCGCTAAACAATCCTTATTCAGATAGCAATATAAGTAATCAAAATATATTTTATTCATCTTTTCAAGAAAGGCCAAAGCATTTAGATCCAGTAAGATCCTATAGTTCAAATGAATACGCTTTTATTGCTCAAATATACGAACCGTTATTTCAATATCACTACCTAAAAAAACCATACGAGTTAATTCCTTTAACGGCCAGCGAAATGCCAGAAGTTTTATATTTAGATAAAAATTTTAAAATTGCAAAAGCCAATAAGAATATTGACTATACAAAATATATAATAAAAATAAAAAAAGATATTATTTATCAGAATCACCCAGCATTTTACAAAGAAAATAATATTTATGCGTATCATGATTTATCATCTAAAGATTTAGAAAACATATATACAATAAAAGATTTTAAATTAAACTCAACACGCGAACTTACAGTCGACGATTATATTTATCAAATAAAAAGACTAGCGGATAGTAAAAACCACTCGCCAATAGCAGGTGTTATGCAAGAATATATTCTTGGTTTTAAAGAATTTAAAGATAAATTAAATAAAAAAAAATTTAGTAATACTAAGAGCAGAATAAGTTTTGTAAAATCAAATGATATTTATGGTATTAAAAAAATAGATAACTATACCTTTTCAATAATTTTAAAGAGAAAATATCCGCAATTTCTATATTGGCTTGCAATGCCTTTTTTTTCCCCAATGCCGTGGGAGGCTGATTTATTTTACAGCCAAAATAAACTTAAGAAAAAAAATATAACACTCAATTGGTTTCCTGTCGGAACTGGCCCATTTAAGCTTACTGAAAATAATCCAAACCTAAAAATGGTCCTTGAAAAAAACGAAAATTTTAGAGGTGAAGTATATCCATCTGTTTTAGATAAATTTAAAAATAGGAAGTATTTTCATCATAACTCAGAAAGAATTTTACCTTTTATTGATAAAGCTATTTATTCATTAGAAAAAGAGCAAATTCCTAGATGGAATAAATTTTTACAGGGTTATTATGATAATTCTGGAATTGCCTCTGATAATTACGATCAAGCTGTATCATTAAATAATAGTGGCGATATTACGCTTACAGATGAATTAATGACAAAAGGTATTAACCTTAAAACCTCAATAGCAGCATCTACATACTATATTGGTTTTAATATGCTCGATCCTGTAATCGGAGGAAAATCAGATAAATCAAGGTTATTAAGGCAGGCAATATCAATTGCTATAGACTACGATGAATATATATCTATTTTTACTAACGGAAGAGGAATAATTGCACAGAGCCCTATTCCTCCAGGTATAGCAGGATACCAGGATGGTAAAACTGAATTTAATAAGACATTATTTAATACTGCGGAAAATAATACGATATCAAAAAAAAGTATTAGCGAAGCAAAATCTTTACTTGCCAAAGCAGGGTACAAAAATGGTATAGATCAAAAAACAGGAAAGCCATTAATTTTATATTTTGAGGCAACTGGGGCAGGAGCTGACACATATGCATTTTTAAATTGGCTAAGAAAACAGTTTAAAAAAATTGATTTACAACTAGTTACAAGAGTTACAGATTATAATAGGTTCCAAGAAAAAATGATTAATGGCACAGGGCAAATTTTCCAATGGGGTTGGAATGCAGACTATCCAGATCCAGAAAATTTTTTATTTCTCTTATATGGAAAAAACGGAAAAGTAAAATTTGGCGGTGAAAATGCATCCAACTATGAAAGTAAAAAATTTGATTCTTTATTTATAAAAATGAAAAATATGAAAAACTCTTCTGAAAGAAATTTTATAATAAAAAAAATGTTAAGAATTATACAGGAAGACTGCCCTTGGATTTGGGGATTTCATCCAAAATCATTTTCATTATCTCATAAGTGGCTTGAAAATATTGAAAACAATTTAATGGCAAACAATACATTAAAGTATAAAAATATAAATAATGATATTAGAATTGAAAAAATTAATAAATGGAATAAGCCTAACTATTTATTAATATATTTTTTTATAATCATCATCATCATTTTTATACTATCAACTTTTATTATGGTAAGAAAGAAAGACAAGGAAAACGCTTATGATTAACTATATAGTTAAAAGAATTTTATACGCAATTCCAATATTGATCGGTGTTAATTTATTAACTTTTACACTTTTTTTTGTAGTAAATTCTCCTGATGAAGTAGCAAGATTGCATTTAGGAAATAAACGTGTAACGCAGGAGCAAATAATTACTTGGAATCAAGAAAGAGGCTATGATAAACCGCTATTTTATAATAAATCTGAGAAAGGTCTAGAGTCTTTTAGAAAAACTATATTTTATGAAAAATCTTTAAAGTTATTTTTATTTGACTTTGGTGTATCTGATAGTGGCAGAGATATTAAATATGATATTAAGCAACGCATGTGGCCTAGCCTTGCAATAGCTTTACCATCTTTATTCGTTGGATTATTAATTAACATAACGATCGCTTTATTTTTTGTTTTTTTTAGAACTACAAAAGTTGATTATTATGGTGTTATTTTATGTGTTGCGTTAATGTCTATTTCAAGTCTTTTTTATATTATAGGCGGTCAATATCTTATAAGTAAATTAATGCATTTAACTCCTATCTCTGGATATGAGCATGGATATGAAGCTATTAAATTTTTAATTTTACCTGTGATCATAAGTGTTATATATGGAATTGGTTCGGGCTCACGATGGTATAGATCGCTATTTCTTGAGGAAATTGAAAAAGACTATGTTAAAACTGCAAGATCCAAAGGCTTGTCAGAAAGTGCAGTACTTTTTAACCATGTTTTTAAAAATGCGTTGATACCTATATTGACAGGAGTAGTTGTCATACTTCCATTACTATTTATGGGAAGTCTTATTGTGGAGTCTTTCTTTGGGATACCTGGGCTTGGAAGTTACACTATAGATGCTATACAAAGTCAGGATTTTGCAATTGTAAGATCAATGGTATTTCTTGGTACAGTTTTATACATAATCGGTTTAATACTAACTGATATATCATATACTTTGGTTGACCCAAGAGTGAGATTAAAATAATGGTTACATTTCTTTTAACAGATATTTTTTTCTATATTATAATTTTATCATTATTCTTATATATAAGGTATGTGATAAATACGCCAGATATACTTGAAACATGGTCATATGTTTTTAAAAACAAGACAGGAATATTATCAGCTATAGTTTTATCTTTTTTTATGATGATTGCTTTTTTAGATTCAATTCATTTTAAAGAAAAAATATATAATAACGATAAAAAATCGTATGTGTATTCTTCAGAGATAAAAAGCTTATTAGATACAATACTTATACCGATGTATGAAAATACTGAAAAGAGTTATTCGTCACCATTTTCAGGTCATTTGTATACAAAAGAAACAATAAAAGTAAGTGATAAAATTGAAGAAAGAGATTACCCAAAATTATTACACAAAGGTAATCATAATAAATATTTTGAAAATAACTTATATAATATTTTTTTAACTTTGATAATTGCATTAGCGAAATCTTTTTTAATAAGTATTTTTATATACCTAATTATTTTTCGTAGAACATTATTTAAAAAAGATAATCGTATGATTAGTGCTTTATTTGATAATAAGTTTTTATTTTTATCTGTATTTTCAATAATCTCTATTTCATTAGTATTATATGATCTTAGTTTTCAGTACTATGTCTTAGGAACTGACAAAGTTGGAGTTGACGTTTTATATAAAAGTATTAAAAGTATTAGAACTGGTATTCTTATTGGAACCTTAACAACAATCGTGATGCTTCCGTTTGCAGTATTTCTTGGTATTTTTGCTGGATATATAGGAGGCATTGTTGACGACATAATTCAGTACATTTATACAACTCTTAATTCTATTCCAAGTGTTTTATTAATTGCTTCGGCAATATTAATGCTCCAAGTGTTCATGGCTAACAATCCTTTAGAGTTTGAGAATATTTATGAAAGGGCTGACATGAGACTTTTCTTTCTTTGTATGATTCTTGGCTTAACAAGCTGGACGGGCTTATGCAGGCTCCTAAGGGGGGAGTCAATGAAGCTCAGAGAGGTTGAGTATGTTCAGGCATCTAAGACTTTTGGTTTAAGTAAATTCTCAATAATCGTAAGACATGTTATGCCTAATATCATGCACATTGTAATTATAACAGTTGTCTTAGATTTCAGCGCCTTGGTACTTGCAGAAGCAGTTTTATCATATGTTAATATTGGTGTAGATCCAACAACTTATAGCTGGGGCAACATGATAAATGCCGCAAGACTTGAGATGTCAAGAGAGCCAGTAGTGTGGTGGTCTCTATTTGCTGCATTTTTATTTATGTTCATACTTGTACTATTTGCAAATTTATTTTCAGATGTTGTAAGAGATGCATTTGATCCAAGAGCGAGTAAGCATTATGAGTAAGTTATTAAATGTTAAAAATTTAAGTCTAGAAATAAAATCAAGTAATAAAAATATACTAAAAAATATAAATTTCGATATTTATAAATCTGAAATTGTATCTTTAATAGGTGAATCAGGGAGTGGTAAGTCTCTTACTGCACTGTCAATAATAAGGTTACTTGAAAAATCATGTAGGATTACAGATGGAGAAATAAATTATTTAAATAAAAATATACTTTTATTAGAAGAAAAAAAAATGCGCGCAATTAGAAAAAATGAAATTTCGATGATTTTTCAAGAGCCGATGCGATCATTAAACCCCGTAATGAATATTTATGATCAATTGAAAGAATCATATACGGTAAAAAATACAAAAAATATTAAGAAAGAAATAATTAATAATTTAGTTTCAGTAGGAATAAGTGATGCAGAAAGAGTAATTAGTCTGTATCCACATCAGCTTTCAGGAGGAATGAAGCAAAGAGTAATGATTGCAATGGCAATCGCATGTAAGCCAAAATTATTAATTGCGGATGAACCTACAACATCGTTAGATGTAACAATACAAAAACAAGTATTAGATTTACTTTTAGAATTAAAAAATAAAATGAATATGTCTATATTATTTATAACACATGATCTGGCAGTTGCCTCACAAATCTCGGATAAAATAATAGTTATGAGAGACGGTGAAATCATTGAAAAAGCAAACACAACAAATTTTTTCAAAAATCCAAAAAATACTTATAGTAAATCTTTATTAGATTCTACTCATTATCTTAAAAAAGAGAATAAAAAAGAGACTAATCATAATGACAATACTTTAGATATAAAAAACCTTAGAGTGTATTTTGAAGAAAGTAAGAGTTTTTTTTCGAAACAAAAAAAATTTATAAAAGCAGTCGATGACGTAAGCATTAAAATTAAAACTGGTTCAACACACGCTATAGTTGGTGAATCTGGTTCAGGAAAAACTACTGTTGCAAAAGCAGTTATGGGGTTAGCAAAAATAACATCTGGTTCTATAAAAATTCAAAATAAAGATATATCTAATTTAAGTAGCAGAGAAACAATAAATCATAGGAAAAATTATCAAATGATTTTTCAAGACCCTTTTTCATCTCTAAATCCCAGAATGAGAATTGGTGCAATTATAAAAGAGGGCTTATGTTTTTTAAATCCTGAAATAAATAAAAAAGAAATGGATTTCTTGCTTGAAGATGTATTGTATAAAGTTGGAATGACTAATGATGCATTGAAGAAATATCCACATGAATTTTCTGGAGGCCAAAGACAACGAATTGCTATTGCAAGAGTACTAGTTCTTAACCCTAAACTCTTAATTTGTGATGAACCTACGAGCTCACTAGATGTAACAGTTCAAAAGCAAGTTATAAATTTATTGACTGAAATTCAAAGAAGATCTAATGTCTCATATTTATTTATTTCTCATGATATCAAGCTAGTTTCAAGTATTTCAGATACAATATCTGTTATGAAAAATGGCAAGGTGGTTGAGAGTGGTAAAACATTTGATATAATTAACCATACAAAAAATGAATATACAAAAAAATTATTAAGCTCTGTTCCACAGATAATAAACTAATATGAACTTTAAGTTATCAGAATTAAATGAATGGTATGATACAAGATCTGGAACAATTAATTCCAAGATAATAATAAAGTCAATTAAAAAAATATCATATATAAATCAAAATAAAACTATTTTATATTTTGGGCCAGAAAAAATCGTAAAAAAAATTATAGATGATTCTTACAATTTTAACAGCTTCTATATCTCGCACTCGGGAAATACTGATGTTAAGTCAGAATTACAAAGACTACCTTTTAAGGATTCAATAATTGATTGTGTTGTATTAATTCATTCTTTAGATGTAGCAGAAGATCCACATTCTGTGTTTAGAGAAATTGATAGAGTTTTAGCAGATGATGGGCAAATAATTGTTGCAGGTTTTAATAAAAATAGTTTACTTGGTATATATAAGTTACTACCTTTTAAGACAATTTTTAAAAATAAAAATTATTTGTGTGTTAAAAGACTTTGCGATTGGATCTCATTATTTTCATATGAATTAAATCAAATTTTTAATATAAATAAAATACCTCCAGTAACAAACAACAATCTATTAAAGTATTTAAAATTTTTAAATAACAATATATTTTCAAAAATAAATTTCTTTGGGATAAGTTATGTTGTTCATGCAAATAAAAAAACTTACAGATATATATCTGTGAAAAACTGGCATAAAAAAAATAATATTGTCATTGGAAAATTCTCTAAACCTGTCATACATAGTAATTATGAAGAATAATATTATTATCTATACCGATGGAGCTTGTAAAGGAAACCCAGGCGAAGGAGGTTGGGGTGTTTATATAGAATTAAACTCTGTAAGTAAAAAAATTTACGGTTATGAAGAAAATACAACTAATAATAGAATGGAAATCACTGCAGCAATAGAAGCTTTAAATGAGTTAGATGTAAAATCAGATGTTCTTTTATATACAGACTCAAAATATCTAATGGAAGGAATTAACTCTTGGATTAAAAACTGGAAGCTTAATAATTGGAAAACCTCAGCAAAAAAAGATGTAAAAAATGTTGATCTGTGGAAAAAAATTGATGAACTAAATTCACTGCATAATGTTGAGTGGAAATGGGTTAAAGGTCATAGTGGCGATTTTGGCAATGAGATGGCAGATAATTTAGCAAATTTAGCAATAGTTAAGAAGGGGAAGAAAAATTATGAATAGGCAAGTTATACTAGATACTGAGACAACAGGCCTTGATGTTTCTAGAAATCATAAAATTATTGAAATTGGATGCATAGAGATTATAGATAGAAAATATACAGGAAAAAAATTTCATGAGTATCTAAATCCAAAAAGACAGATTGATCAAGGCGCATTAAGTGTTCATGGAATTACAAATGAATTTCTTGAGGATAAGCCTTTGTTTGAGGATATAAAAGACAGTTTATTAAATTTCATTAACGGATCTGAACTAATAATACACAACGCGCCTTTTGATATTGGTTTTTTAGAGCACGAATATAAAAAATCACGTCATAAAATTGAAATAGAAAAAATTTGTAAGATATTTGACTCATTAATTTATGCAAGAAAGCTACATCCTGGGCAAAAAAATAGTTTAGACGCTCTTTGCAAAAGGTATAATGTTGATAATTCGTCAAGGGATTTTCATGGAGCTTTATTAGATGCTAGAATTTTGGGAGATGTTTATTTGGCAATGACTGGTGGGCAAACTTCCTTTAATTTGGGTAATAGTAAGGTTGCTGAGAAAAAGAAAAATAATACCGAAAAATTGAGTGGTGAATATATTGTACAATTTGCTAGCGATGATGAACTAAGGGAGCACAATGAGTTAATTTCGGAAATTGATAGTGTTTCTTCTGGTAAGTGTATTTGGAATATTTCAAAGTTTTGATATAATACATGAACAATAAAAATTTAAAGGCGGTTTAAAAATGGACAAAGTATTTATGTTGATAATTTTATTAATTGTTGGTTTTTGGGGATACTTAAAATATAGCGAAGACTCTGGAAACTGGGTTGCAACAGGCAGTAATGGTGTTATTGGCGAATATTCAAGTTATTCTGATTGTGTTGAAGGCGTAAAAGCAACTGGTTTGAATTTAGAAAAAGAAGTTTTCTCTTGCAATAGAGATTAATTATTCCTTATTTTATTTTTTAAGATACGACTTTTCTCAATAGACCAGTCTTTGTTTTTTTCTGATTGTCTCTTGTCAAATTTCTTTTTACCTTTGGCAATTCCGATCTGAAGCTTAACTTTATTTAATTTCCAGTAAAGCGAGATTGGCACTATTGTAAGACCTTCTTTTTGTACTTTGCCAATTAAAGTATTGATTTCCTTCTGATTTAGTAACAACTTTCTAGTTCTAGTTGAATTGACCGCAGTATTATTATTTATGTACGAGGGCGGGGTAATATTTGAACCAATAAGTAAGACATCGCCTCGATTTATCTTTACATATGCTTCTTTTAATTGAACTTTTAACTCTCTAATACCCTTAACCTCCCATCCCTCAAGCACTAAACCAGCTTCTATTTTTTCTAGAATAAAATAGTCGTGAGAAGCTTTTTTGTTGACAGCAATAATATTTTCTGTATTTTTAGTTCTTTGTCCCATAATATTTACAATATTAACATAATAAACAATACTAACTAATGGCAATAAATAGAACTTCCTCACATGGAGAATGGTCATCTAGAACCGCTTTTATTTTAGCGGCAACTGGTTCGGCAGTTGGCTTAGGTAATATATGGAAATTTCCTTACATAACTGGTGAAAATGGTGGTGGTGCTTTTGTTTTGATTTACATTTTGTGTGTTCTATTTATAGGTATTCCAATTATGCTTTCTGAGGTCTACCTTGGTAAGAGAGGTAGGCTAAATCCTATTGCTTCAATTAGATATATATCTGAAAGAGAAAACAGGTCTAAGAACTGGCAAATTATCGGTTTAATAGGAATTTTAGCTGGAATATTAATATTATCTTATTATAGTGTCATAGCTGGGTGGACTATGGCGTATGCCACAAGAACAGCTTTCGGAGTTATTAATAATATTGATGCTCTGGGAGCAACTAAAATGTTTAACGATTTCGTTTCCGATCCTGAAAGGTTGCTCGCATGGCATACAATTTTCTCAATAATTACTGCAATAGTGGTTTCAAAAGGCGTTAAGTCAGGATTAGAAAGTGCAGTTATAAGACTAATGCCTGCACTACTTGTATTACTTTTAGCTTTGGTTATTTTTTCGGCAATTGAAGGTGATTTCATGAATGGAATGAAATTTATGTTATACCCAGATTTCAGTCAAGTCACATGGAAAACTATCTTAATTGCAATGGGGCAAGCATTTTTTAGTCTAAGTTTAGGCATGGGAGCCTTGATGGTATACGGATCTTATTTATCAAGTGATATATCTATTCCGCAAACATGTGTAATTGTAGCTTCTCTTGATACTTTGGTCGCATTACTAGCAGGATTAGCAATTTTTCCAATAGTAATTTCGGCTGGTTTAGAAATGACACAAGGTCCGGGTTTATTATTTCAAACATTAACAGTTGCATTTGGCGCAATGCCAGGCGGACAATTATTTGGTACTTTATTTTTCATTTTATTAATTTTTGCAGCGTGGACATCTTCAATATCATTAATAGAGCCTATGGTAATATGGTTAATTGAAAAATTTAATATTTCAAGAATTCAGGCTGCAATTATTAGCTCAGGAACAGCATGGCTCTTAGGTATTGGAACAATAGTTTCTTTTAATATTGGAAAAGAAATAAAAATATTTAATATGAATATTTTTGAGATGCTTGATTACCTAACTTCAAATATTTTACTGCCAATGGGTGGCATAATGATAACAATTTATGTGAGTTGGTTAATATCTAAAGAGAGCATAGATTCTGAATTAAATATTAGGTCAACAATATTAAGAAGAATTTGGTATTTGTCAGCAAGAATAATTGCGCCTCTTGCCGTAATCTTTGTTATGTTAAATGCCTTAGGATTCAATTTAACTATTCTTTAATAAAAGCTAATGCAAATTAAAAAAGAAGCAATAATATTAAAAGATATTGAAACGGTATTTAAAATTGTTAACAAGGTTGATTTGTATAAAAATTTTGTACCATTTTGTGTAGATTCTGTGATCTTGTCAGAAGATACCAATAAAATGAAAGCAAGGTTAGACTTTAATCTAAAAGGCCTATCCACATCTTTTACAACAGAAAATACAATAAAAGAAAATGAATATATAGAAATGAAATTAGTAGATGGGCCATTTAAATATCTTGACGGTAAATGGGAGTTTAAAAAAATATCTGATAAAACCATCATATTTCTAACTATAAACTATGAAGCTGAAAGCAAAATTGTAGAATATACTATTGGTAAATCCTTAGAAAAAATCACAAACTATCTTGTGCAAGCTTTTGTAGAGGAGTCAAAAAAATAGTTATGGAAAATAGTGATATTGAAATTATTTATATTAGTAAAAATAATAAAGTAATCAAAAATTACATACCATATAAAAAAAAATACTATTTACAGGATCTAATAAATGATTTAATTAGCCACTCAGTATTTTCTAAAAAGTTTTTTTTAAATAAATCATTTGGATGTTTTGGCAAATTAATTAATCTTGATTATGAAATTAGTAAAAACGATAGGATTGAAATACTAGATGAATTAATTATGAGTCCAAACGAAAGAAGAAAGCACAATTTTAAAAAAAATTAATATCTACCTTTTACTAGTTCTTCAGAAATTATTTGCCATTTATTTTTATTTTTTAAAAAAATTAATTTCTTAGTAACAGTATCAGCGTAACCTTCAGAGTCATAATTTTGCTCAAAAATTGCAATGGCTTTTTCTAAGGTATCTATTTC
The DNA here is from genome assembly GCA_913050095.1 of uncultured Gammaproteobacteria bacterium. Lineage (GTDB taxonomy): Bacteria > Pseudomonadota > Gammaproteobacteria > Poriferisulfidales. The sequence goes on along the minus strand of CAJXAV010000003.1, from coordinate 61,911 downwards.
AAAATTTATTGAAATTTTTGTTATATTAATATTTATATTTTCTTTATTTTTTATTCTTTTCTCTCTATCTGCTTTCCATAGATCGAAATCATCAAAGTAGCTTGATTTAAAATCTTCTGAATAATATGAGAAGTATCCATCTAGATCTTTTTTCGCCCAGGAATTTGCCCAGTTGATAATTATTTCTTGTACAATTTCATTATCATTTTTTCTTTTATTATCTTCAACTGGAGCTTTTATTTTCTGTTCGTTCTCAGATAACTTTTCTTTGTCTGTTGTTAGATCTAATTCTTTTTTTAACTTTTTATCATTATATAAATTTTCAGTTTTTTCTGAATTTGTATCTTCTTTAGATTCTGAAATTTTTGGTAAATTTTCTTTTTCCTCTTCATTTATTTTAGTTCCCTTAAGTTCTATATCTTCAAATATTTCTTTTTTAACAATAGTAGTTTGTTCGTCATTTAGAAATTCTGGATCTGAAAGATTTATCTTTTCCGTTACATCAAATAATCCATCATCATTTTTTGCAATTCTTTTCATGCTTATAACATTATCTTCTTTAAAAAATATGCTTATCATGTTTAGCTGCGTCTCTTCAGGATCTCTTTTTCTGTAGTAAACATAATCCCATCTATTTTTATTAAATATATTGTTAACTACTGGCTCTCCTAGAAGAAATATAACTTGCTCTTTAGACATATTTATTTTTAACAAGTTTACTTTGCTTTCGTCTATCACGTTTCCTTGTTGAATTAATACTCTAAAACTCTTTAATTGCTTGTCTTCTGGCAATAATTGGCAACCTGAAAGATTTAAAAAAAATATTGTAGTTACTATTAATATTTTAAATTTCATTATTTTTATGTATATTGTTAAGTTAAATAAAGATAATATAGTAAATATGAGTAATATAGAATTAAAAAATGCTGGTTTAAAAATAACGTTACCTAGAGTAAAAATATTAAGTAAGCTAGAAAACGCTAAAAATCACCATATGTCAGCAGAAGACATATATAAAGATCTTATTAAAGACGGAGAAGTCATAAGCTTGGCAACAGTATATAGGGTGCTGACGCAATTTGAGGCTGCTAAAATTGTTATTAGACATCATTTTGATGCAGATAATAATAGCCAGGCTGTTTTCGAGTTAAATCACGGTGATCATCATGATCATATGGTTTCCCTGAAAACTGGCAAAGTTGTAGAATTTTATGACGAAATAATCGAAAATAGACAAAAAGAGTTAGCAAAAAAACATAATTTTAAAATACTGGATCACAGTATGATTCTGTATGGTGAGTTCTTAGATGAAGAATAGAAATTATTTTTTTAAAATGCAAATTATAAAATAATAATTTTATGAAAAGAAAAATTGGAAAATCAGCTCTTATTTTAGGTTTTTTGGCGTTAATATGGCTTATTCTTGGTATGGTTAATGTTGTCCCATTTTTGATAGAATTGCCACAAGAAACAAGTATAAGGGCACACGCATCTTTAGCAGTAATTTTCTTGCTTATAGGTTCTTGGGCTTTTTGGAATGAAGATTAATTTTTTTGAATAGGATTTTATTATGTTAAAAATTTCGGATATATGTATTTTACTTTCAGTCGCAGTCGCTTTTGTAACAACAGCATTTCTTTGGTTTCAAGGTGTCGATACAAAACAAGAGGCGTTATTTACTGCAACATGGATCCCATCAATTTTAGCTTTTGCTATTTATTTTAAAATAATAGCTAAGAAGGATTAATTATGGATGACTCACTAATTTTTTTCACTGGCTGCTTTTGTTTTGCTCTTGCTATAGCTGGAGCAATAATGACTGTTATAGAATTTAAGCGCTTAGAAAAAAAAGATAAAAAATAGTAAGGTTTTAAAGAAAATCATATTTAATCAATAAGCTCTTTTGCAAACTGTAGTGTTTTATCTGTTAATTTAATTCCACCGATCATTCTAGCAAGTTCATTAACCCTCATATCATTATCTAAGTAAGTAAGCATTGTAGATGAAGCATTCTTATCTTTAGACACAAGGTAGTGATGTTTTGATTTTGCAGCAACTTGTGCTAGATGTGTTACGCATAAAACTTGAGTATTTTCTGCTAATTTTGAAAGGTGAGTTCCAAGCACTTCAGAAGTTGCTCCTCCAATACCAGTATCAATTTCATCAAAAATCATAGTCTCGCAATCATTATTCGTTCTTGTTTCCAACTGGATAACTAGGCTTAGTCTAGACAACTCACCACCTGAAGCTATATCAGATAACGGAAGTAATTTTGATTTCTTATTTGTTTTTATCAAAAAGACAACTTTGTCATATCCGTTCTTACTAATCAAAGTCTTATCTGTGGTAATATCAATTTTGAATTGGCAATCAGACATACCAAGTTTTTTTAACTCGTCGCTAATCTTTTTTTCTAATATAATAGATTTGTTCAATCTTATTTCTGATATTTCTTTAGCAATACTATGGTAATTTAAAATATTTTCTTTAATTTTTTTATTTTTACTATCAATATTATCTTTATTTTTTATTAAATTATTTAATATATCTTGTTTATCATAAAGAATCTTAATTAAATCTTTTTCATTTACATTATATTTTCTTGAGAGATTATTAAGGGAAATTATTCTTTCGTTAAGAAGAGAAAGTTTTTCCTTATCAATATTTATTGAATGTTCATACTTTTCGAGCATCCTAGATAAATCTCTAACTTCTTCTTGAATACTAATATTTGTGCTATGAATATCATTTATATTGCTATCTATATTTTTTATATCCTCAAGATTTTTATTAACATCTGAAAGCATCGAACTAATGTTTAAATTATTTTCATTTTCAATTAAATTTTTACATTCGTTAATTTTTTTAATTAAGAGTTCAGAATTACTAAGTTTTGTGTAATCCTGGTATATTTTTTCATAGTCTTCAGGTTCTAATGCTTCATTTTCAAGTTCTTTTATCTCGTATTCTAATAACGATACTTTTTCTTTAAACTCTTCAGAAGTTAATGCTGTTTCAGAAAGTGATTTTTTTATATTATTTGTATCTTGAAGTAAATTTTTAATGCTTATCTTTTTTTTACTTATATTTATATAGTTATCAAGTCTGTTTCTTTGTTCATCAGATGATAATATTAGCTGATTTTCATGCTGACCATGTATGTCAATTAATAAGTTCCCTATTAACTTTGCAGTACCCGAGGTCACTGGCTTGTCATTTATATAAATTTTTGAAATATTCTTGTTATTGATTTTTCTCCTAAAAATACAATTACTATCATCTATCAAATCTTTTTCTTCAAGAATTCTCAAAACATCTTTATTTAATATATTGAAGCTACATATTATTTCGGTATCAAAATTTGTGTTTCTTGATACCTTGCTAACTTTTTTGTTACCAAGCACCAAATTTATTGCATCGATTAGTATTGATTTTCCAGCGCCTGTCTCACCAGTTAACACGGACATATTTTCATGAAAGTCTATTTCTATTTCATCAATAATTGCAAAATTTTTGATATAAATATTTGATAACATATATTACAACTATGGTTTTAGTCCCCATCCTAGTTTTTCTCTTAATATTGATAAGAAATTTATGCCCGGCGGCTGTATTAACTTTAGGACAGTTTCTCCTTTTGTAATTTTTATTACATCATTTGCTTGTATTGGAACATTTATTTGACCATCGAACGTAACACTTGCATTCGTATGTGATTTTTCTGAGATTTTAACTTCAATTTTGCTGTCCATTCCTATAACTATTGGTCTATTGCTTAAAAGATGTGGGCATATTGGAACAATTAGTAAGGCTTCCATGTTTGGTTGTATTATTGGTCCGCCACTTGATAAAGAATATGCAGTAGAGCCAGTTGGTGTTGATATTACCAGGCCATCCGCATTGACTGTGTAAAGATTTTCACCGTTAAGCAATGTGTCCATTTCTATCATTCTTACTGCATCCTTACTATGTATGACAACATCATTGAATGAAATATTTTTTGATATTTCTTTCCCATCCCTTATAACCGTTCCAACTAGAGAAATACGCTCGTCTACAGAGTAGTTATCAGAAAGAATACTTTCAAGATTTTTTTCTATATGGTCTGGAGAGATATCTACTAAAAAACCTAATCTTCCTCTATTAATCCCACATATTGGAATATTTGATTTTGATAAATATTGAGCTGACCTTAACAATGTGCCATCTCCACCAATTATAAAGGCTATATCGCACTTTTTTTTAATGTCTTCTAATGAAGTTGCTGCTTTATTATTGAGCAAAAAGCATGAGTTTTCATCTAAAAAATAGTTTACCTTTTTAGAATCTAAATAATTAATAACTGTACTAAGACTATCTTTTACACTGTTATCATCAATTTTTGAGATAATCGCTATATTTTTAAACATTGAAATAAGTCCCCCTTTGTACTTATATCATCATAATATAAGTATTATAATATATTTCATAATATTATATTATTACAAATAAAAGTTATAAATTTAAATATTTATGGAAAGTTTAAGCAAAAGACAAGAGTTACTTTTAAAAGCTTTAGTTGAGAGCTTTATTTCTGATGGCCAGCCTGTAGGATCAACTAAGCTTTCAAAAGCATCAGATATAGGTGTGAGCTCTGCCACAATCAGAAATGTTTTTGTTGATTTGGAAGACTTGGGCTATATTTATTCTCCGCACAAATCTGCAGGAAGAGTGCCAACAGAATTAGCATATCGAATGTTTGTAGATAAAATGATTAAAGTCCAGCCAGTAAATAATCATTTGATAAAAAAACTGAAGTTAAATCTCAATCAAGATGTAGAAAGAAAAAACATGGTAAAAAATACGAACGAGATCTTGTCAAATATTACTGGTTTAACTGGTTTAATTTCACTTCCAACCCAAAAGAATATGGAATTAAAGCAAATAGACTTTTTAACTTTAAGTGATAATAAAATTTTAGCCATATTAATAAATAAAAATAATGATGTTGAAAACAAAATTATTAATTTAGATAAAAATTATTCATCATCCGAATTACAGGAGGCTGCAAATTATTTAAATACTATTATATCTGGTCAATCTATTCATCATATTAGAAAAATATTATTAAATGAGCTTGATGACATGAGGAAAGATATGAATAATATTATGTCTTCTGCAATAACATTTGGTAAAAAACTTTTTTTAGATTCTAATGAAACACAGAAAAATGATGATTTGCTTGTTAGTGGTCAAACTAGATTGATGAATTGTAAAGAATTATCTGACATTGAAAAATTAAAAACTTTATTTGAAGCTTTTAGTGAAAAAAATAATATTTTACATTTGTTAGATAAAAGCATCTCTTCAAACGGTGTAAAAATATTTATTGGCGCAGAATCAGGCTATAATGTTTTAGACGACTGTAGCGTCGTTAGTGCTCCATATAAATTTGATAATGATGTTGTTGGAGTATTAGGTGTTATTGGCCCCAAAAGAATGGCTTACGACAGGGTTATACCAATTGTTGATATAACAGCAAAATTATTAACTGAAGCCTTGAAATATCCAGATTAAACCATATATACAAACTGTCTATAAATTTACTTAGGATTCAAATGAAAAAAGAAAAAAATGATGTATCTGAAAAAGATAATAATTCTCAGGAAAATAATGAAGTTAATTCCAGTGAAGAAGATTTAGAAATCAAAGAAAATAATAATGAAGATAGTACAAAAAATGAAAAAATTTCTCCTGAAGAAGAAATAACAAAACTTAACGATATGCTTTTAAGGTCAGTAGCCGAGCTTGATAATTATAAAAAAAGAACCGCAAAAGAGATTCAGCAAGCCCAATTATATTCAACTGAAAAACTATCATCTGAATTGCTGGTTATTATGGATAGCCTAGAAGCAGCCGAAAAGATATCTGGTGAACCCAATTTAAAAGTAGAAAGCCTTGTGGAAGGTAACAATTTATTGTTAAAAACTACTCAAGAAATATTTGATAAGCTCAATATTGAAGAAATAAATCCAATTAATGAATCTTTTAACCCTGATTTTCACCAGGCTTTAGCTACAAAGGAATCAGAATCACTAGAAAATACTGTTATTGAGGTAATGCAAAAAGGTTATAAGCTAAAATCAAAACTTTTACGTCCAGCTTTAGTAATTGTTTCAAAAAAAAGTCAATAATTCCTTGAATTATTAGATTTTGTCCATATATATAATTTAATGATGATTTAAACATATTACAGAGGTTAAAAATGGGAAAAATTATAGGTATAGACTTAGGCACAACAAATTCATGCGTTTCAGTAATGGAAGGCGATCGACCTAAAATTATTGAAAACAGTGAAGGTGATAGAACTACACCTTCTGTTGTCGCTTTTACAGATGCAGAAACTCTTGTGGGTCAGTCTGCAAAAAGACAATCAGTAACAAATCCTGAGAAAACTGTTTACGCCGTTAAAAGATTTATTGGTAGAAAGTTTGCTGACAAAGAGGTGCAAAAAGATAAATCTATTCTTCCTTATAATATTGTTGAGGCAGATAATGGGGATGTATGGATAAAAATCGATGATAAGAAAATGGCTTTGCCAGAAATATCTGCAAAAGTTTTAATGAAAATGAAAAAAACTGCTGAAGAGTATTTAGGTACTGAGGTAACAGATGCTGTAATTACAGTTCCTGCTTATTTCAATGATTCTCAAAGACAAGCTACTAAGGATGCTGGGAAAATTGCCGGACTAAATGTTCAAAGAATAATCAATGAGCCAACAGCAGCAGCAGTTGCTTACGGACTTGATCAAAAGAAGGGCGATAAAAAAATAGCTGTTTATGATCTTGGTGGCGGAACATTTGACGTCTCTATTATTGATATATCAGATATTGATGGTGAAAATCAAATTGAAGTATTGTCAACTAATGGTGACACTCAGCTTGGTGGTGAGGACTTTGATTCAAAATTAATAGATCATATTGTTGAAGAATTCAAAAAAGAACAAAGTTTTGATTTAAGATCAGATCCGTTAGCATTGCAAAGATTAAAAGATGCCGCCGAGAAGGCAAAAATAGAATTATCAAATGGACAGCAAGCTGATATAAATATTCCATATATAACAGCTGATGCAAGTGGCCCGAAACATTTAAATATTAAAATTACTAGAGCTTTATTTGAATCTATGGTCGAAGATTTGGTTAAAAGAACTCTAAAGCCTTGTGAGATAGCCCTTAAAGATGCGAAGCTATCAAAAAGTGACATAAACGATGTTATTTTAGTTGGTGGCCAAACAAGAATGCCTTTAGTTCAAAAAATTGTAAAAGAATATTTTGAAAAAGAACCAAGAAAAGATGTAAACCCTGATGAAGCAGTGGCTGCTGGCGCAGCGATACAAGGTGGAGTTTTGGCAGGTGACGTTACAGATGTATTGTTATTAGATGTAACACCGCTTTCTCTAGGAATAGAAACTATGGGTGGAGTAATGACTAAACTCATCGAAAAAAACTCAACAATACCAACAAAACAAAACCAAACATTTTCCACTGCAGAAGATAATCAAACAGCCGTTACAGTCCATGTTCTTCAAGGAGAAAGAGATATGGCATCTGGAAATAAGTCATTAGGGCAATTTAATCTTTCAGATATTCCTCCAGCACCAAGAGGTATGCCGCAAATTGAAGTAACATTTGATATTGATGCAAATGGAATTTTAAATGTTTCTGCAAAAGATAAGGCGACAAATAAAGAACAATCAATCATTATTAAGTCTTCAAGCGGCTTGTCAGATGAAGAAATAGAAAAAATGGTTAAGGATGCCGAGCTACATGCTGAAGAAGATAAAAAATTCCAAGAGCTTGTAACATTAAAAAATCAAGGTGACGCCCTAGTTCATGCTACAAATAAATCATTAGAAGAGCTTGGAGATAAAGTTACAGAAGATGATCAAAAAAATATCAAAGAAAAGAATGAAGCGCTTGTCGAAGCTTTGAAATCTGAAGACAAAGACTTAATTGAAAATTCAATAAAAGAACTTTCTGAAGCTTCTGCAAAAATGGCTGAAATGATGTATGCTGAGCAAGCTGCAAAGGCGCAACAGAGTGAAAGTTCCCCTGAAGGTGAAGCAAATGCTGATTCAGCTAACGAATCAGATGTTGTAGATGCAGAATACAAAGAAGTTAATGATGACAAAAAATAATTAAAGGCAGTATTAATTAAAAATGGATTATTATGAGGTTTTAGGTCTCAATAAAAGTGCGTCAGGAAATGATATTAAAAAAGCTTTCAAAAAGAAAGCTATGAAATATCATCCTGATCGTACTGGTAATGATAAATCGGCCGAAAAAAAATTTAAAGAAGCTAAAGAAGCTTACGATGTTCTTTCTGACCCACAAAAAAAATCAATGTATGATCAATATGGTACTACAGACTTTGGTGGCGGACCTGGCGGTGGTTTTAATACCTCAGGATTTGGAGATGTTTTTGAAGACATATTTGGAGACATATTTGGCGGAGGCCAATCAAGGAATTCTGCTCAAAGATATAAAGGCGCTGATTTAGAGTATGAATTAAAACTTACTCTTGAAGAAGCTGCTTTCGGTGTAGATAAAAATTTAAAAATTCGAACTAAAGATACTTGTGATAGTTGTAACGGTTCCGGCGCAAAATCTGGTTCTAAGCCAATCTCATGTAGTATGTGTAATGGAGTCGGGCAAGTTAGAGCTCAACAAGGATTCTTTACTGTGCAACAAACCTGCCCTACGTGTGCTGGCAAGGGAAAAGTAATATCTGATCCTTGTTCAAAATGTTATGGAAGTGGCGCTATAAATATCGATAAAGATATATCGGTATCAGTCCCAGCAGGCGTTGACAGCGGAGACAGAGTTAGGCTAGCAGGCAAAGGTGAAGCTGGTATAAATCAAGGGCCGCCAGGCGATCTTTTTATAAGAATAAATTTATACAAACACGCAATTTTTAAAAGAGATGGCAGTAATATTTATTGCGAGGTTCCATTATCATTTGCGGAAGCTACTCTTGGCGCTGAAATTGAGATACCAACCTTAACTAGTAAAAAAGTTTCAATCGACATTCCTCCAGGAACACAAACAGGTAAATATTTTAGATTAAAAGGAAAAGGAATAAAGTCTGTAAGAGGTGGAAACATTGGAGACCTAATGTGTTCAGTACAAATTGAGACTCCTGTAAATCTATCAGATGAACAAAAAAATATATTAATGGAATTTGATAGTAAATTAAAAAATAGTAAGAAAAAACACAGTCCAAAGTCAGAATCTTGGATAGATGGACTAAAAAATTTCTTCAAATAGAAATTTTTCTTTTAGTCCTTTTCAAAGTCTATGTTAATATAATGTAATTTTAATAATCATAAAAAATACAATGTCTATTAGCGTCTGCGTACCTGGAATTACAGGAAAAATGGGAATGGAGATAGCAAGGTTAGTCCTATTAGATAATACTAATATAAGACTATCTTCAGGTATTGCTAGAGATTTGTCTAAGTTAAATAAATCTAATCCAAATATAGATAAAGAAATAATTACCTCTGATTTGAATGAAGCAATTTCTAGGTGTGATGTCTGTGTTGATTTTACAAGACCTGCATATTGTATGGATATACTTAATGAATGCGTTAAACAAAATAAAAAATTAGTTATTGGAACAACTGGATTTTCAGAAGATCAAATTTCAAAAATTCATTCAGCCAGTAAGAAAATAAGTATTCTCAAGGCCTCTAATATGAGTATTGGTATAAATTTATGTTTAAAACTTGTGGAAAAAGTTTCATCATCAATTGGAAATGTTTCTGATATAGATATAATAGAACACCATCATAAACACAAAGTAGATATGCCATCAGGAACATCTTTAGCATTTGAGGATGCTATAAAAAATAACATGACCTCGAAAAAAGACATCAATCATCATTGTTTACGAGTTGGAAATGTTGTGGGTGATCATATGGTTAAATTTACACTAGATAATGAATCTATTGAAATTAATCACAAAAGCTTTGATAGAAAAATTTTTGCAGAGGGTGCAGTATTAGCATTGAAATGGCTCTCGGATAAAGATAAAGGTTTATATACAATGAGTGACGCACTTTCTTTATAGAGCTGCGTAAATATAATAAAATGAGAATAGGAAATACTTTTGCAACAAGCAATATTAATCTTAGAAAATGAAAAAATCTTTTACGGTAAGTCAGTAGGATATAAAGCAGATTCTTTTGGTGAAATAGTTTTTAATACTGCGATGACTGGTTATCAAGAAGTCATTTCTGATCCTTCATATAAAAACCAAATTATAACATTTACGTACCCACACATTGGAAATGTAGGAATTAATTATGAGGATCAAGAATCAAATGCTTCATACGTAAGCGGTCTTGTACTAAGTGAGTTACCAACAAAACCTTCTAACTGGAGATCCGAATTAGATTTTGTAGATTATTTAAAAAACAAAAAAATAGTTTGTATTGCAGAATTAGATACAAGACACATAGCATCTTTGATAAGAAGTAAAGGGGCTATGAATGCGTGTATTATTCATGATGAAAAAAATATTGAAAAAGCAAAAAAAGAATTAGAAAGTTATAAAGGTATCGAAGGGTCAGAACTCGCGACAGAAGTTTCCGCTAAAGAAAAATATTTATTTGATGAAAAAATTTTTCAATTTAATCATGACAACATTCAGGAAGATAAAAAATTAAAGGTTATTGCATTTGATTTTGGTGTTAAAAAGAACATTTTACGAATTTTAAACTCTATGAATTGCGAAGTACAGGTGGTACCTGCAAAAACACCAACTAAAGAGATATTATCTTTAAAGCCAGACGGCATCTTTTTGTCTAATGGTCCCGGCGACCCTGAACCATGTGAATTTGCTATTCAATCCATCAGAGAATTTTTTGAATACAATATACCAATTTTTGGTATATGTTTGGGACACCAACTAGTTTCTTTAGCTTCTGGCGCGAAAACAAAAAAAATGAAATATGGTCACCATGGTGCAAACCACCCGGTTTTAGATATAAAAACAGGAAAGGTAATGATAACAAGTCAAAACCATGGATTTGTTGTCGATGAAGCGACATTGCCAAACACATTCGAGGTAACACATAGATCATTATTTGATGAAACTATTCAAGGAATTAGACATAAAAAATTACCAATATTTAGTTTTCAGGGGCACCCTGAAGCATGCCCGGGGCCACAAGACATCAACTACTTGTTTAAAGATTTTATTAACTCAATGAAAAAAAGTACAAATGCCAAAAAGAAGTGATATAAAAAAGATTTTGATACTAGGAGCTGGTCCAATTGTTATTGGCCAAGCATGTGAGTTTGATTATTCAGGAGTACAGGCCTGTAAAGCTTTAAAAGAAGAGGGTTATTCTGTTGTTTTAGTAAATTCGAATGTTGCAACTATTATGACTGATCCGGAGATGGCTGACGCAACTTATATTGAGCCTATAAATCATAATATAGTTGAAAAAATTATAAAAATAGAAAAACCCGATGCAATTTTACCAACAATGGGCGGGCAAACGGCATTAAATTGTGCATTAGATTTAGATAGGTTGGGTATTCTAAAAAAATATAATGTCGAAATGATTGGCGCTTCTAAAGAGGCAATTGATCTGGCAGAAGATAGATCTCAATTTAAAGATGCCATGAAAGAGATTGGATTAGATTCAGCAAAATCATATATAGTTCACAACATAAATGAAGCGCTAGAAAAACAAAAGCAAATAGGTTTTCCCGTAATTATTAGGCCTTCCTTTACATTAGGAGGAAGCGGGGGTGGCATAGCTTATAATTTGGAAGAATTTATAGAAATTTCAACAAGAGGTTTAGATATTTCGCCAACAACAGAAATCCTTTTGGAGGAATCATTACTTGGCTGGAAAGAATATGAAATGGAAGTAGTAAGAGATTCAAATGATAATTGTATAATTATATGCTCGATTGAAAATTTTGACCCAATGGGTGTTCACACAGGAGATTCTATAACAGTTGCTCCAGCGCAAACATTAACTGACAAGGAATATCAAATAATGAGAAATGCTTCTATAGCAATCTTAAGGAAGATAGGTGTAGACACAGGAGGATCAAATGTTCAGTTTGCAGTTAATCCTGACAATGGAAAGCTAGTTGTTATTGAAATGAATCCAAGAGTCTCAAGGTCTTCCGCATTAGCTTCAAAAGCAACAGGCTTTCCAATAGCAAAAATAGCTGCGAAACTAGCAATTGGATATTCTTTAGACGAATTAAAAAATGAAATAACAGGTGGAGCAACTCCAGCTTCATTTGAGCCAACTATAGATTATGTAGTCACAAAAATACCGAGATTTGCCTTTGAAAAGTTTCCTAACGCAAACGATAGATTAACAACACAAATGAAATCTGTTGGTGAAGTAATGTCTATCGGGAGAAATTTTCAAGAATCTCTTCAAAAAGCATTATCAAGTTTAGAATTAGATATATATGGTCTTGATGAGATTGAGGATTTCAATTATTTAGATGATTTTAATTTCGAGTATGAGTTAAAAGAACCAGGTCCTAGTAGAATTTTGTTTGTTGCTAAAGCATTCAGAAAAGGATATTCAGTTGAAAAGGTTCATGAAATATCTAGTATAGATCCTTGGTTTTTAGAGCAGATATTACATTTGGTTGAAATAGAAAAAGAGATATCTTTAAAAAAGATAAACAATATTACATATGATGAGCTTTTGTTTTATAAGAAAAAAGGTTTCTCAGATATTAAAATTGCAAATTTAATAGATGTTAGCCAACATGATATTAGAAAAAAAAGAGAAGATAACAGCATAAGACCTGTTTACAAAAGAGTTGATACTTGCGCTGCAGAATTTCCAACTTCAACTTCGTATCTATATTCAACATACGAAAAATATTGCGAGTCTCTACCAACAAAAAATAAAAAAATAATTGTCATTGGTAGCGGCCCCAATAGAATTGGGCAAGGGATAGAATTTGATTACTGTTGCGTTCATGCTTCAAAAGCTGCTCAAGAACTCGGTTATGAAACAATAATGATAAACTGTAATCCAGAAACTGTATCAACTGACTATGACACGTCTGACCGACTTTACTTTGAACCAATAACACTTGAAAGTGTTTTGAATATTGTTGAAATTGAACAGCCTGATGGAGTGATTGTTCAGTATGGAGGACAAACTCCTTTAAAATTAGTTAATGATTTGGCAAAATTTGGCGTGCCTGTCATCGGCACCTCATCGAAATCTATTGACGCTGCTGAAGATAGAGAAAAATTTAAAGATATTCTGAAAAAAATTAATGTTCTGCAACCTGCAAATAGCACTGCGAGAAATAAAAAACAAGCAATTCAAGAAGCAGAAAAAATAGGATACCCTATTATTGTTAGGCCTTCTTATGTATTAGGTGGAAGAGCTATGGAAGTAATATATGATTCTGAGGAACTTGAGAAATATATTAACGAAGCAGTAAAAGTATCTAATGATGCACCTGTTTTAATTGATAAATTTTTAAATGAAGCTATTGAGATAGATGTTGATGCGGTTAGAGATCTTGAGGGAAATGTTTTTATAGCAGGAATAATGCAACATATTGAAGAAGCTGGCGTACATTCTGGAGACTCGGCATGCGCGATACCAACTTACTCAATTAACGAATCGCAAATTGATTCAATAAAACAAAATACAATAAAAATGGCAAATGAGTTAGATGTAAAAGGTTTGATGAACGTCCAATTTGCAATAAAAGATAATAAAATATTTGTTATAGAAGTTAATCCTAGAGCGTCAAGAACTATACCATTTGTTTCAAAATCAATAGGAATATCAGTGGCAAAAATAGCTGCAAAATGCATGCTTGGAATCAGTATAAAAGAACAAAAACTTCCAAACGAAGTTAAACATGATTTTTGCTATGTTAAAGAAGTTGTATTCCCTTTTTTGAAATTCCCAGGCGTTGACCCCATATTAGGACCTGAGATGAAATCTACGGGAGAAGTTATGGGTATTGGGAAAAATTTCGGTGAGGCGTTCGCTAAATCACAAATTGCAACTAATGTGGAAATTCCAGAAAATGGTTCAGCTTTCATAAGTGTGAAAGATGAAGATAAAAAATATATTATAGAAGTTGCAAAAAAACTTTTAAAACTTGGTTTTAACTTAGTAGCAACAAATGGCACACAAAGTTTTTTAAATAATAATAATATCGATTGCGAAAGAGTAAATAAAGTAAGGGAAGGAAGAACACATATAGTCGACATGATTAAAAATAATGAAATCAATTTAATTATAAATACTACTCAATCTAAGCAAGCTATAAAAGACTCATATCTAATTAGAAGAGAAGCTTTGCAATACAAGGTTTGTTACACAACTACTGTTGCTGGTGCTAATGCATTAGTAGGGGCTATATCTTATAGTAAAAATCTAGATGTTTATAAGCTTCAAGACATTTTTAAACTTGCTTAAAAACTTTATCATCTTCATAATTAATGTATGGATAAATTTCCAATTACAAAAAATGGTGAAAAAAAATTACGTAAGGAGCTAGACAATCTTACTAATGTTGAACGCCCAAAAATTATTGAAGCTATCTCAGTAGCAAGAGAACACGGTGATTTAAAAGAAAATGCTGAATATCATGCTGCTAGAGAACAGCAGAGTTTTGTCGAAGGAAGAATAAAAGATATTAAGTTAAAACTATCAAATGCAGAAATCGTAGATCCACAAAAAATTACATCAAATAAAGTTGTCTTTAGTGCAAAAGTTGAGCTCTATGACTTTGAAAAAGAATCAGAATTAATTTATTCTATTGTAGGAGACGATGAGGCTGATATAAAAGAAGGTTTGATATCGATTAACTCCCCAATAGCCAGATCGTTAATAGGAAAAGAAAAGGGAGATGTTGTTACTGTAGGTACTCCAAGCGGTGAAAAAGAGTTTGAAATATTAGAAATATTCTATGGGTAAGAAGTCTTCAAAATGGTATAAATCACATATTAATGATGAGTTTGTAAAGCTAGCTAATAAAGAGAATTGGAGATCAAGAGCAGTTTTTAAGTTAAAAGAAATTGACGAAAAGTATAATTTAATTAGGGAAAACTCAAATATTTTAGACCTTGGGTGCGCTCCTGGAGGTTGGAGTCAGTATGCATCTCAAAAATTAAAAAATATTAACATTACGGCAGTAGACCTACTTGATATGGAAAAAATACCTAATGTAAATTTTGTACAATCAGATATTAGCGATTTTGCCGAAAAACTAGAAAAAAACGGTAATTTTAAGAAAATTGACCTTGTAATGTCAGATATTGCCCCTAATATAAGTGGTATAGAGAGTGCAGATTTGCCAGCAATGTTAAATTTAGCTGATATGGTTTTTGATATTGCTATAAATAATTTGTCAGAATCTGGTAGCTTGCTAATAAAGCTATTTCAAGGCAAAGGCACAGATGATTATTTAAAAGATGTAAAAAGTAATTTTGAGAAAGTTAAATTGATAAAACCAAAAGCCTCAAAATCAAATAGTAGAGAAATATATATGTTAGCTACAAATTTAAAAAATAAACCAAAAATGCAGGGTCAATAAATATGAATGATATGTTAAAAAACATGCTTGTATGGATAGTTATCGCAGTTGTAATTATGTCTGTCTTTAATAACTTTATTCCTCAGAAACAAAACGCCACAAATCTTTCTTACTCTGAGTTTATTAACCAAGTAAAAGATAATCAAATTGAGAGTGTTCTTATAGAAGCGGACGGGAAAACAATTTCAGGTACTTACAAAAATGGAACTAACTTTTTAACATACGGTTTAAATGATCCAAAGTTAGTCGATGATTTATTGTCAAATAATATTGAAATTTTAACAGAACCACCTGCAAAACCATCTTTGTTCTTACAAATATTAATTCAATGGTTCCCAATGTTGTTATTGATTGGTGTCTGGTTATTCTTCATGCGACAAATGCAGGGCGGCGGCGGCGGTAAAGGTGCTATGTCATTTGGGAAAAGTAAAGCAAAGATGATGACAGAGGATCAAAACAAGGTAACCTTTGCTGATGTTGCGGGTGTAGAGGAAGCAAAAGAAGAAGTAGAAGAGTTAGTTGAATTTTTAAAAGACCCTTCTAAGTTCCAAAAACTTGGCGGTAAGATTCCTAAGGGTGTTTTAATGGTTGGTTCCCCTGGAACAGGAAAAACTTTACTCGCGAGAGCTATTGCAGGCGAAGCCAAAGTCCCATTCTTTACAATATCAGGATCAGATTTTGTTGAAATGTTTGTTGGTGTGGGAGCATCAAGAGTTCGTGACATGTTTGCACAAGCCACAAAACACGCTCCTTGTATAATTTTTATTGATGAAATTGATGCTGTTGGGAGGCATAGAGGCGCAGGTGTTGGCGGTGGGCATGATGAAAGAGAGCAAACTCTTAACCAGCTTTTAGTTGAAATGGATGGATTTGAGGGTCACGAAGGAACGATTGTTATCGCTGCTACAAACAGACCTGATGTTCTTGACCCAGCATTACTTAGACCTGGAAGATTTGACAGACAAGTTGTAGTACCGCTTCCAGATATAAGAGGAAGAGAGCAAATTTTAAAAGTTCACATGAAAAAAGTACCTATAGCAGATGATGTCGTGCCATCAATAATCGCAAGAGGCACACCAGGATTTTCTGGTGCAGATTTAGCAAACTTAGTAAATGAGGCTGCGTTGTTTTCTGCCAGAGGTAATAATACAAAAGTATCTATGGTGGAATTTGAGAAAGCCAAAGATAAAATAATGATGGGTGCAGAGAGAAAATCAATGGTAATGAGTGAAGACGAAAAAAAACTTACTGCGTACCATGAGTCTGGGCACGCTATTGTTGGTAGATTAGTTCCAGAGCATGATCCAGTTCACAAAGTTACTATAATCCCAAGAGGTAGAGCGTTAGGTGTAACAATGTTTCTTCCTGAGGATGACAGATACAGTAATACAAAACAAAGACTTGAAAGTCAGATATGCACGCTTTATGGGGGAAGAATTGCGGAAGAACTGATTTTTGGAAAAGATAAAGTTACAACTGGAGCCTCAAGTGATATTGAAAGAGCAACTGAAATCGCCAAGAATATGGTAACAAAATGGGGCCTGTCAGATAAAATGGGACCAATGTCATATTCTGATGAAGACGGAGAAGTTTTCCTTGGTCACTCTGTGACTCAACATAAAACAATGTCAGACGATACTGCAAAACAAATAGATTCTGAGGTAAGAAAATTGATAAATAAATCCTATGATACAGCTACAAAGATGATAAATGACAATATGGATAAGTTACATGCAATGTCAGAAGCATTATTAATGTACGAAACTATAGATAAAGACCAAATTGATGATATTATGTCTGGAGTTAAACCTCGCCCACCAAAAGGATGGGATGACGATAATGATGATAATGACAAAAAAACATCAAGCCAGGAACAAGTTAAAAACTCAGGATTTACTGATACAGCAAATTCTCACTAGCAGAATCAAAAATGCCTAGGAAGTATTTTGGCACAGATGGCATACGTGGCGAATATGGAGTAGAGCCTTTAACCTACGAATTTTTCAAGATACTTGGCTTGGCTATAGGTAAATCTCTTTTTAAGTCAGAAAATCATAAAAAAAAAATCATTTTTGGTCAGGATACTCGCGAGTCATCTAAAAAAATAATTGAAGCAATTTCAATAGGTTTACTTGAATCTGATTGTGAAATTCACTCTGCAGGAATAGTACCAACCCCTGCAATTTCTTTATATGCTAAAAAAGGTTCGTGTATATTTAAAAATAATAAAAAAATTTTTGTCTCTGAATATGATCTTGGCATTATGGTAAGTGCTTCACATAACCTATATAAAGACAATGGCATTAAGATATTTGATAATCAAGGAATAAAAATATCAAAAGATGAAGAAAGTCATATCGAAGACTATATAGAAATTTTTAAAAATAAAACTATCGCTTGGAAATATGATGATAATTTTTTTAAAGATAAAGATAAAGATAAAGATAAAGATGAATTAGATAAAAGATTTAAAACTATTGATTTACAGCAACAATACATAGATTTCTGTTTAAGTACTTTAAATAAAATAACAAAAAAATATAATTTAACTTTAGATTTGGCTAATGGTGCTAATTATGAAATCGCAGAAAAAGTTTTTCATCAGGCAGGTTTTAAGATAAATATTATTAATAATAAACCAAATGGTAAAAATATTAATGACAAATGTGGATCTACGTACTTAAAAAATATTCCTGATATAGTAAAAAATAATAATTCTGATTATGGTATCTCTATGGATGGCGACGGTGACCGTTTGGTAATAGTAAATTCTAAAGGCCAAATATTAGATGGGGATGATATAATCTATACAATTATAAAAGGAAAGATAATATTAGATGAAAAAATTAAAGGAGTTGTAGGCACAATAATGACTAATCAAGCACTTGAAAACTTCTTGAAATCTGAAGATATAAAATTTTTAAGATCAAGTGTTGGAGATAAGAATGTTTTTGATAAAATGATTGAAAATAAATTTATTACTGGTGGCGAAACTTCGGGACATATTCTAATGCTTAAATATTCATCTACTGGAGATTCAATAGTGGCTGCCTTACAATTTTTATACTATTCTGATATTCTTAATCAAAAAAATATAAAAAATTACCTTGATAAATATCCTCAAAAAATAACAAATTTGTTTGTGGAAAAAAATGTATCGAATAACATAATTAATATAGCTATTAAAGAAGCACATGATAAATATGAAAGCAGTAAATTAAGGTTGATAATTCGTAAATCAGGAACAGAAAATTGTATTAGAATTATGGTTGAGGCGAAAGATAAAATATTTGTTGATAACATCTCAAAAGAAATTGAAATTTTTATTGCACGTAAGTTAAAAAGTCTATTATGAAAAAAATTATTGCAGCAAATTGGAAAATGTCTGGTAGTAAAGATTTTATTAAAAAATATTTTAATTATTTTGAAAAAAATATAAAAAATACATCAAGAAACAATATTATTATATTTCCTTCGTATCCACATCTTGCTGAAGTAAACTCTTATAAAAAAATTAATAAATCCTTTGAGCTAGGTGCACAACATTGCCATCATAATAATGAAGTTGCTCAAACCAGTTGTGTCTCAGCCGCTATGCTTAACGATATTGGATGCAACTTTGTTTTAGTAGGTCACTCAGAATGGAGATCGCTTAATAACGAAGATAATCTTTCTAAAATTCTTGAAAGTGTTATTAATAATAATATGACTCCTATTTTTTGTATTGGAGAAAATTATTCTCAAAAAGAAAATAGTAAAACCCAATCTGTTATTGATAATCAGCTTCAAAATATACTTGATAACAAAATATTATTTGAAAATTGTAAGATTATTATTGCTTATGAACCTGTTTGGGCAATTGGCACGGGTACAATACCTGATATAAATATAATTGAATTTATACATTCGTACATCAAAAGCAAGCTCGCACAAAAACTTTCTTCTGCTCAAGAAAAAGATATAATAGTTTTGTATGGTGGAAGTGTAAGCACTAAGAATATAAAAGAAATATTTAGCGCAAAAAGTGTTGATGGAGTTCTTATTGGTGGAGCTTCATTAAATGTTGAAGAATTTACAAAAATTTGCAATGAAAAACTATAAGGAACATATATGATATATACAATTTTATTAGTCACTGCAGTAATTTTATCAATTTTGATAATATTTTTTATCTTGATGCAACAAGGTAAAGGTGACGCAAGTGGAATGTTTGGGGGAGGCTCATCTGGTGCGGTATTTGGGGCTTCTGGAGCAGGAAACTTTATTACAAAATTAACTACTTTCTTAGTTTTTTTGTTTTTTTTAAACTGCTTAGGCCTTGCTTACTTAGCTAAAAGTAATGTTACCCAAGAAAGTTTAATTATAAACAGCGAAACCTCTAAAGTTGGTGACGACGCTAACACATCAACAAAGTCTATTGATAATAAAAAAAATATATCTGATATAGAAATTCCAGATTAATTACTTGCCGATGTGGTGGAATTGGTAGACACGCTGTCTTGAGGGGGCAGTAGCTTTAGCTGTGCCGGTTCGACTCCGGCCATCGGCACCAAATTTTCTAAACCATTGATTATTAAATCTTATTTAACATATGATATAGGTTGTGTATATGCCCTCATAAAATTAATTTCACAAATACATGTTGTATTATTTTATTTATATGTTGTAATTTCTTTTTAATATTTATTAAAATATATTATGTTAAATAACTCAAATTTATGTTTTTGCAATCTATTTTCAAATAAATCTTTTTTTTTACAAAAAATAGTTTAAATATATTATGTTAAATAATTACTTTCCAATTTTCTTATTTATTATAGTTAGTATTCTGATTGGCGCCATGCCAATTGTTGCCTCAAGATTTCTTAATAAAGGTGAAAATAGTAAAGCAAAGAACTCTGCTTATGAATGTGGATTTGAAAATTTTAACGATGCAAGGATGAAGTTTGATATCAGATTTTATCTTGTAGCAATTCTTTTTATAATTTTCGATTTAGAAATTGCTTTCTTGTTTCCATGGGCTGTTTCTTTAGAGAATTTAGGTGTTAATGGTTTAATTGCTATGAGTATTTTTTTGTTTATTTTAATAATAGGTTTTATTTATGAGTGGAAAAAAGGAGCCCTAGATTGGGATTAATATTATGGATATTATCGAATCGTTAAATAATAATAGTAATGGATATGTAACAACTTCATCAAAAGATTTAATAAATTGGGCTAATACAGGATCAATGTGGCCAATGACTTTTGGGTTAGCATGTTGTGCTGTTGAAATGATGCATGCTGGAGCTTCAAGATATGACCTTGATAGATTTGGAATGATGTTTAGACCAAGTCCAAGGCAATCTGACGTAATTATTGTGGCGGGAACACTAGTTAATAAAATGGCACCAGCGTTAAGAAAAGTTTATGATCAAATGGCTGATCCTAAATGGGTAATTTCAATGGGTTCATGTGCAAACGGCGGCGGTTATTATCATTACTCCTACTCAGTGGTTAGAGGTTGTGATCGAATAATCCCTGTAGATATTTACGTCCCAGGCTGCCCACCAACTGCAGAAGCTCTTTTGTATGGAATCCTGCAGCTAAAAAATAAAATTCATAATAAAAAAGCTATAAAGAGATAGATAAAATTAATAGGTTTAAAATTATGAATAACCAAAATATTTCTTCAAATAATTCACCTTCCGAAAAAAATATAGATTTAAATTGTTTTTTTGATAAAAATTTTGATAATTTAAATTATAAGTTTGAAAATTCAAATACTGTAGTTTTTGATGCAGACCATTTAATAGATGTTCTAAAAAAATTAAGTAAAAACGATCAAATAAGTTTTGAAATTCTTATAGATATTATAGGAATTGATTATTCTGATTTTGGTTTAAGCGAGTGGAATGCAAAGAATGCAAATAATAAAGGCTACAGCAGAGGAATAAAAAAAGATAGTAGCGGTAGATACACCTACGATACTGCTAAAAAACACTTTAACCAACCAAAAAAAAGGTTTGCAGTAATTTATAATTTATTGTCGATTAGTTCTAACGCAAGACTTAATGTAAAAATTTATTGTAATGACGATGAAAATCCATCATTACCAACAGTTACATCAATTTGGTCTTCAGCTGATTGGTACGAAAGGGAAGCGTACGATTTATTTGGCATTGTATTTACAAATCATCCTGATTTACGAAGAATATTAACTGACTATGGTTTTATAGGTCACCCTTTAAGAAAAGATTTTCCATTAATAGGCAATGTGGAAGTCAATTATGATTTAGATAAAGAAAGAGTTATTTATCAGCCTGTAACAATAGAGCCTCGAGTGTTGATTCCAAAAGTAATAAGGCCTGATAACAAAGGAGAAGATGATGCCTGAAATTAAAAGTTTTACTATGAACTTTGGACCGCAGCACCCATCAGCTCATGGTGTTCTTAGACTGATTTTAGAATTGGAGGGAGAGGTAATTGTTCGAGCTGATCCTCATATCGGTTTGCTTCATAGAGGAACAGAAAAACTCGCGGAAAGTAAGCCATATAATCAGAGTATCGGTTATATGGATAGATTGGATTATGTATCTATGATGAGCAATGAACATGCATATGTCCTAGCAATTGAAAAACTTTTAGAAATAGACGTGCCTGATAGAGCCAAATATATAAGAGTAATGTTTGATGAAATAACAAGAATACTTAATCATCTTCTTTGGTTAGGAGCTCATGCGCTAGATATTGGAGCTATGAGTGTATTTTTGTATGCATTTAGAGAAAGAGAGGATCTAATGGATTGTTATGAAGCAGTGTCAGGAACTAGAATGCATGCAACTTACTACAGGCCGGGTGGTGTTTCAAGAGATTTGCCAACAACTATGCCTAAATATGAAGAAACAAAGTGGAAGTCAAAAAAAGAAGTGATGAAACTTAACGAGTCTAGAGAGGGTACGTTATTAGATTTTATAGAAGATTTCACAAATAGATTCCCAAAATGTGTAGATGAGTACGAAACATTATTAACTG
The DNA here is from genome assembly GCA_913050095.1 of uncultured Gammaproteobacteria bacterium. Taxonomy (GTDB): domain Bacteria; phylum Pseudomonadota; class Gammaproteobacteria; order Poriferisulfidales. Next base: position 39,295 of record CAJXAV010000003.1, on the reverse strand, counting down.
ATAATAGAATTTGGAAGCAAAGAACTGTTGATATTGGGGTAGTATCTAAAGAAAGAGCATTGCAATTAGGATTTACTGGACCAATGTTAAGAGGTTCTGGAGTTCCATGGGATCTTCGAAAAAAACAACCTTATGAAATTTATAGCCAACTTGATTTTGATATTCCTGTTGGAACAAATGGTGATTGCTATGATAGATATCTTGTGAGAATTGAAGAGATGAGGCAATCAAATAAAATTATAAAACAATGCGTTGATTGGTTGAAAAATAATAATGGTGAATACATTTCAGATAATAATAAAATAACTCCACCGACTAGAGATGAAGTCAAAGAAGATATGGAGTCACTTATTTATCATTTTAAACTATTTACCGAAGGATATTGTATACCAAAGGGAGAAGTATATTGTGCTGTGGAACATCCCAAAGGAGAGTTTGGAGTTACTTTGATTTCTGATGGATCAAATAAGCCTTACAGACTAAAAATGCGCGCCCCTGGTTTTCCTCATTTAGCAGCACTAAATGAGATGGTAAATGGTCATATGATATCTGATGTTGTTGCTATTATTGGAACTCAAGATATTGTTTTTGGAGAAATAGATAGGTAAAAATTATGTATGAAAATAATAACTATAATATTTCTAGTGAAATAATTACAAAAATAAATAAATGGTTACAAAAATTTCCAGATGGGAAGAAAAAGCCTGCGATAATATATTCGTTACATTTAATTCAAAAGGAAAATAAATATATTAAACCCGAGCATGTCGAAGCTATTGCTGAATATTTAAGTTTAAATAAAATGGATGTTCACGAGGTTGCATCTTTTTACTCAATGTTCGAAACGGAAAAAATTGGAAAACATACAATATCAGTATGTACCAACGTATCTTGTATGTTAAATGGTTCTGACGAAATTCTTAACCACCTTGAAAAAAAACTTAAAATAAAAGTAGGCGAATCGACAGATATGTTTTTTTTGAAAGATGAAAGAGAGTGTTTGGCTGCATGTGGTGGTGCCCCTATGATGCAAGTAGATCATAAATATTATGAAAATCTTAACAAAGAAAAAATAGATAAAATAATCGAGGATATTGAAAATGACTGATAACTTAAGACTTAATGAATTGTGTTATTCAACATTATCAAGTAACAATCCAAATACATATGATACTTATATTAAATTAGGAGGATATGAGACATGGAAAAATATCCTTTTAAATAAATTAAGTAAACAAGAGATAATTGATACTGTAATAGATTCAGGTCTAAGAGGAAGAGGAGGCGCAGGATTTTCAACAGGTAGGAAATGGAGCTTTATTAATCAAGATTCAACCGACACTAAATATCTTGTATGTAATGCAGATGAATCAGAGCCTGGCACGTGTAAGGATAGAGATATTCTTAGATATAATCCACATGCTTTAATAGAAGGAATGCTTATAGCAAGTTACGCAATAGGAGCCGAGACCGCATATTGCTATCTAAGAGGTGAATTTATCGATGATGTTTATACAAGTTTTAAAAATGCACTAAAAGATGCATATGATAATAAACTTGTTGGGAAAAATATTTTAAAGTCAGATATAAATATCGATATTCATGATTTAATTGGAGCCGGTGCTTATATAGTTGGTGAAGAAACGGCGATGTTAGAATCAATTGAAGGAAAAAAAGGGTTCCCAAGATATAAGCCACCATTTCCAGCTCTAAAAGGACTGTTTGGCTGCCCAACAATAATTAACAATGTTGAAACATTGGCATCTGTACCAAAAATATTAGACAACGGATCAAACTGGTTTAAGTCTGTAGGTACTGAAGCTAGCCCAGGATTTAAATGTTTTTCAGTGTCTGGACATGTTAATAAACCTGGTAACTATGAAATCCCCCTAGGAACTTCATTTGAAACTCTTCTTGATTTAGCTGGAGGAATGAAGAACGGTAAAAATCTTAAAGCTGTAATTCCCGGCGGATCATCTGTTCCTGTTTTACCTGGCGATATTATGATGAAAACAAATATGGATTATGAATCTATTGCCAATGCAGGTTCGCTACTAGGCTCGGGAGCAGTAATTGTTATGGATGAAACAACAAATATGGTTGAAGTCATTCATCGAATAGCAAGATTTTATTATTCAGAGTCATGCGGGCAATGCACGCCTTGCAGAGAAGGAACAGGGTGGATGTATAAAGTAATCGATAAAATTATTAAAGGTCATGGTACCTTGGATGATATTAAAACTCTTGAATCTATTCCAAAAATGATATCAGGAAGCACAATATGTGCTTTAGGAGACGCAGCAGCAATGCCTGTTGAAAGTTTTATTAATCATTATAGGCATGAGTTTTTAAGCTATATAAAAAAAGAAAATAAAGTAGAGAATTCAAACGCAAAATCTAATTTATATAATAATAAAGAATTTGTTTTACATAAAAAATGAAAATTAAAATAAATAACAAAGAATTTCACTTTGCGAAAGGAGAAACTGTAATTCAGGTTGCTGATAGAAATGGAATACATATTCCAAGGTTCTGCTACCATGATAAATTATCAATCGCTGCTAATTGTAGAATGTGTTTGATTGAGCAGGTTGGCATAAACAAGCCGCAACCGGCGTGCTCAACACCAGCTATGGAAAATCAAGAATATTTTACAAAATCTGACTTAGCAAAAAATTCACAAAAAAATACCATGGAATTTCTATTGATTAATCATCCGCTTGATTGTCCAGTTTGCGATCAAGGTGGTATGTGTGAACTTCAAGATCAAGCTTTAATGCATGGTAGAGTAAAGTCAAGATATGAACAAGAAAAAAGAGTAGTAATAGATCGCAATATTGGTCCTTTAATTAAGACAAATATGACAAGATGTATACATTGTACTCGTTGCGTAAGATATGGCGAAGAAATAGCTGGAATAAAAGAATTTGGAGCTATTGGTAGAGGTGAGGGCATGGAAATTAGAACTTATTTATCATCGGCAATAAATTCACCAATGTCCGGGAATATGATAGACATATGTCCAGTAGGCGCATTGAACGCCTCACCATCGCATATGAAAGGAAGAACCTGGGAGCTTGAAGAGGTAAAATCTATATCATCGCATGATTGTGTCGGGTCAAATATGAATATCCATATATCAGATAATAGTGTTTTCAGAGTAGTGCCTCACGAAAATGAAAAGATCAATGAGATTTGGATATCTGATAGAGATAGATTTTCATATGAAGCTATTGACCATCCAGATAGAGTAAAAAAACCAATTGCAAAAGTAAATGGAAGACACATAGAAGTTGAATGGGAAGAAGCTTTTGAGATTATTAAAACAAAAATTAAAGATACAAGATTTGGAAAGTCTGCGGGCTTCATAAGCGCAAGTTCAACTGTTGAGGAACAATATCTTTTTCAAAAATGGTTAAGAGAAATTAATATAAATAATATTGACCACAGAGTTTCACAATGTAAATTTAATTACGAGGAATACGATTTTTTTCCAAAACTGGATATTCCAATTAAAGAAATAGAAAATACAAAATCAATTCTTTTGCTAGATAGTGATATTACAAATCAACAACCAATACTTTCACATAAAATTAGAAAAGCTTTTTTAAATAATGCAAAAATAAATTCAATTAGTTCATATAAATATAAATACAATTTTGATACAAACAATTCCTTGTTAATAAATCCAAACATCTTAGTTGAGACATTAATAGATATTATTGAGTACTTGTCTGTAGTTACTATAAGTGATAAGACTTTAAAAAGTTTTGACATTCCTGAGGATATTAGGAAAAATTTTAAAGGCCTTACAAATAAAAATATAATTGAAATTAGTAATGATTTACTAATACAAGACTCTTTAGTTATCCTCGGTTCGAATTTGAAAAATCATCCTGAATTTCAGCTATTAAAAATTTTGGTTAATATAATTTCAGTTCTGACAAAATCAAATAAAGGATACTTAAGTGAAAATTGTAACGAAGCTGGAGCATGGTTAACCGGGTGCTTACCAAATAAACTTGAAGGCATGATTGATTCTAAAAATACTGGATTAAATGTTTCTGAGTCAATCAAAGAGAATCTTGACACATACATCTTGTATAATCTTGAGCTAATCGATTTTTATAATAATTCGGAACTAAAAAGTTCACTAGAAAATGCTGAATTTGTCTTAGGAATTCAGAGCTATATAACAGAAGAAGAAATGAATTATTACGATGTAATTCTTCCTCTTGCTACAGTTTTTGAGAGCCCAGGAACTTTTATTAACATAGAAAACGAATGGCAATCTTTCGTGCAATGTTGCTCACCGCATTACATGTCTAAAGAAGGCTGGAAGATTTTAACAAAATTAAGGTTAGTTCATGGATCTGAAATTGGAGAAACTTTAGATTATATAGATATTCTAAACGAAATTGATTCAATCATTAGAAATAATAAAAAAATATTAGATGAAAGCAAAAAAAAATTATCTATAGATAAAATAAAAAAAGAAGATTTTCTAATAAGATGTGGCGGTGATAGTAGTTATTTCACTGACAGTGTTGTAAGAAGAGCAACATCTTTAAATAAGGTAAACATAAATAAGAATTTAGTAAGAGTAAATAAGAAGACTTTGGAACAAAATAATATAGATTTATCTAAGAATAAAATAATTATAAAACAAGGAAAAAATAAATTACTTGTGGACCTTGTTATTGATGAAAATGTTTCTAATGACTGCGTGTATATTATTAACTCTAATAAAGAGCATTATGATTTAGGTAAACAATATCAACCAATTATAATAGAAAATGTTTAATTATATAAATAACATATTTAATACATTATCAGCTTATTTTTATGATTTAAGTAGTTTGCCATATACTTTAATATTAATTGGTATGATTATGGTGCCGTTATTGACTTTAGTAGCCTACTATACATATGCTGAGAGAAAAATTATTGCTTCAATGCAAGGTAGGCTTGGGCCAAATGTTGTTGGTCCAAAAGGTTTAATGCAGCCATTCGCAGATGGTGTTAAATTATTTTTTAAAGAAATAGTTATTCCTACAGATTCCAATAAATTTTTATTTTTACTGGCGCCAGTAATTACTTTTACAGTAGCCTTTGCAGCGTGGGCTGTAATTCCGTTTGACAGTGTGATGGTTTTATCAAACATAAATGCTGGTTTATTATATATTTTAGCAATGACGTCATTGGGTATTTATGGAATTATTATTGCTGGCTGGGCATCTAATTCAAAGTATGCGCTTCTGGGCGCTATGAGGTCAGCATCACTAATAATTGCTTACGAAATTGCTATGGGATTTGCTTTAGTGGGAGTAATAATGATTTCTGGAAGTTTAAATCTTGGAGATATAATAAATGCTCAGAAAGGCTCAATATTTAATTGGTTATGGGTACCGTTATTTCCATTATTTATAATTTATTTTATTGCTGGTGTTGCAGAAACAAATAGAGCACCTTTTGATGTTGCGGAGGGAGAGTCAGAATTAGTAGCAGGTTTTCATGTTGAATATTCTGGAATGGGCTTTGCGGTATTTTTCATTGCAGAATATGCAAATATGATATTAATTTCTGCTTTAACAGCAATTTTATTTTTCGGTGGGTGGCTATCACCTTTTTATTTAGAAGACTTAGATAGTTTTCAAATTAATGATCAAATAAATAATTTATTATTATTTTTTATAAATGACGGATTACACTGGTTTATTATAAAAACATTTTTCTTTATGTTTTGTTTTATATGGTTTAGGGCTACTTTCCCAAGATATCGATATGATCAAATTATGAGATTGGGTTGGAAAATTCTTATACCTTTAACATTGATATGGATTTTTGTAGAAATGATATTAATTTACTTTAAGGTAGGCCCTTGGTTTACATAGGAAAACAATGATAAAAAAATATTTTAAAAGTTTTTTTCTTTATGAGTTGCTACTTGGTATGAAAGTAACATTCTTAAATATGTTTAAGAAAAAAACAACATTAAACTACCCTTATGAAAAAGCACCGCAATCTTCTCGTTTTAGAGGACTACATGCATTAAGAAGGTATCCAGGCGGAGAGGAAAGATGTATAGGCTGTAAATTATGTGAAGCAGTTTGCCCTGCTTTAGCGATTACAATAGATACAGAAGAAAGAAATGATGGGACAAGAAGAACAACAAAATATGATATTGATTTGTTTAAGTGTATATTTTGCGGTTTTTGTGAGGAAGCCTGTCCAGTCGATGCCATAGTAGAAACGAGAATATTCGAGTACCATTTCGAGGAGCGCGGTCAAAATATTTTGAAGAAAAGTGATTTACTTAAAATAGGCGATAAGTTTGAAGAAGAAATCTCGGTTGATCAAAGTATAAAATCTCAGAGAAAATAATTATGGATATCTTATCAATACTTTTTTATTTAGTGGCATCAGTAATAATATTGTCATCGATAGCTTTAATAGTGGTAAATAACACAGTACATGCTGCTTTACTTTTGGTATTAATATTTTTCAATAGTGCAATTTTATGGTTGATGCTTCAAGCTGAATTTTTAGCAATTGTTCTTGTTTTGGTTTATGTTGGTGCTGTTTTGGTACTTTTTCTATTTGTAATAATGTTGTTAGACATACAGGTAAAAAAGAATATTAGTAAAAAAATGTATCTATTATTTTCAGTATTTATTTCTTTAATAATGTTTATCGAGCTATATATGGTAATTTTTTATCATGATTTTGCTAGTATTCAAAAAGAAATAACTATCTCAGAGCTAGGTAATACATACGATATTGGTCTATCACTTTTTACAAATTATATTTTTTCTTTTGAAGTAACTGCATTTATTTTATTGGTAGCGATAATAGCTGCCATTGCAATTAATTTGAATGTAAAGCAGAGATCTTTAAAACAAAATCCAGGTAAACAAGTTTTAGAAAGTAAAGAGTCTAGACTTAAAATATTAAAGGATGAGGAATTATGATAACTATGACCCATTATTTAGTATTTAGCTTACTTTTATTTTGTATAAGTATTGCTGGGATATTTATAAATAGAAAAAATATTCTTTTATTACTAATGTCTATTGAGCTTATGCTTTTATCTGTTAACACAAACTTTATTGTATTTTCGCATTTTAGTAACGATATCACTGGTCAAGTTTTTGTATTCTTTATATTGGCAGTCGCAGCAGCAGAATCAGCTATTGGGCTAGCTATTATAGTAGCTTTGTATAGAGTTAAGAATTCAATAGAGATTAATTTAATTAATAAACTTAAGGGATAATAAATGGAACTATTACTACTATTTATTCCATTGCTTTTATTAACTAGTTCATTGATAGTGGGCCTAAGTTCAAATAATCTTGGTAAAATTAGTGCTGGCATTTTAAGCTCAACATTAGTTTTTGTTGCTTTAATTTTTTCTTCAATAATTTTATTTAATATTTATAAGCATGAAGATCAAATCTTATATGAAAATTTTTATAATTGGATATCAATAAGTAGCTTAGAAATTGGCATTGGTTATTTAATAGATAAGTTCTCTGCAGTAATGTTATTTGTCGTTCTTTTGATATCATTTGTTGTACATGTTTATAGTATTAGCTATATGAGTGAAGAAAAGGATTTTAAAAGATTTTTTTCTTACATCGCGCTATTTACCTTTTCTATGATATTACTAGTGATGTCAAATAATTTAATTCAGTTATTTATTGGTTGGGAAGGTGTAGGATTAGTATCTTATTTATTGATAGGTTTTTTTTACAAGAAAGAATCTGCCATAAAAGCAAATTTAAAAGCTTTTTTAATAAATAGAATCGGGGATATGTTTTTTATTTTAGGTATTGCAATGATATATGCATTATTTGATTCTTTTGATTATAGAACGATTTTTATAAATATTAATAAAGTTGATTTTGAAAATTTAGACTCATATTTTGGCTTAAGTTATTTAGATTTATCTTGTTTATTTTTATTTATAGGTGCGATGGCAAAGTCTGCACAGATTCCACTTCATGTATGGCTTCCAGACTCAATGGAGGGTCCTACTCCTATTTCTGCTTTAATACACGCTGCAACGATGGTGACAGCAGGAATTTTTATGGTTGGTAGACTCTCGCCATTATTTGAATTAACAGATTTTACAAATAGTTTTATTTTAATAATAGGATCATCTACTGCATTATTTATGGGTCTTATTGCAATATATGAAAATGATATCAAAAGAGTGATTGCATATTCAACGATATCGCAACTAGGTTATATGGTTGCTGCCTTAGGAATTAGTGCTTACACCGTATCATTTTTTCACTTGTTTACCCATGCTTTCTTTAAGGCTCTTCTTTTTCTGTGTGCTGGATCTATTATTATGTCTTTACATCATAATCAAGATATTACAAAGATGGGTGGTTTACGTTCAAAATTACCGGTAACATATATTTGTTTTTTAATTGGAACACTTAGCATTATTGGATTTCCTTTAACATCTGGCTTTTTTTCCAAAGACTTAATACTAGAGGTAATGTTAGATAATAACTCCACAATTTCATTTGTGTCATATAACATGTTATTAATCGGTGCCTTAGTTACAGTAATATACTCATTAAGACTTTTGTTTATTGTTTTTCACGGTGATTTTAGAGGAGGTAAGTTATCCAGTATTAAAGAACAGTCAATGATTATTTTATTGCCTTTAATATTGCTTGCAATATTTTCATTATTTTCAGGATATCTAATCAAAACCTTTGTAGATATGCCAATATATTTTTATGGTTTAAAAGATATCCATTATGAGGGAATGTTACCATTCATAAGTCATGGAATACTTTCTCCTGCATCTATAGCTTTAATAACTGGCTTTTTTGCGGCAAAAATATTATATAAAGACGAAAGAAAATTTAAAATGTTAAATAGTGCTATAACTATTAAACTAAAATCATTTATTCAGACTAAGTATAAATTTGATGAATTATTTATTTATTCATCGAATAAAACAAAAAAAATATCTTCTTTATTAGCAAGTAAATTTGATATTGGCCTTATAGATGGCTTTATTGTCAACGGTTTACCAAAAAAAATTAATAAATTATCGCAAATACTTAAAAGCTTAAGTTCAGGATATTTGTACCATTATGCATTTTTATTTGTTTTTTCTATCGTTGTGATTTTTGGAATAATCCTTGCGAGGATACTATGATTAGTAACATATTATCGTTATTAATATGGGTTCCTATATTATCAGGTATTATTCTATATTTTTATAATAGAAATGAAAAAATCCTTAATATTTACAATGTATTAATCAATTTTTTTGTTCTAGCTTTATCTATATATTTATTAATTAACTTTAAACAAGACGTTGAAGCTTTTCAGTTTATAGAAAAATATAATTGGATAAATACTTTAAATATTCAGTATTTTCTTGGTGTTGATGGAATCTCAACTTTACTAATAATTCTTAATACAATAATATTTTTTATTGTTTCAATTTATAATCTTAATTTAAAAATTGATAAAAGAAATCAGTATTACGCGAGTTTTTTAATTGCAAATGGTTTAACCATAGGTGTGTTTTCCTCACTTGACGCAATTTTATTTTATATTTTTTTTGAAGCTTTGTTAATCCCAATGTTTTTAATTATTGGTATATGGGGTGGCGCTAACAGAATCTATGCTTCTATAAAATTTTTCATTTATACTTTTTTCGGCTCTGTCCTGTTACTTATTTCTTTTTTATATATAAATTCTAAAATTTCCTCATTTGATATTAATTATTTATATGATGCTAATTTTACTCTTGTAGAACAAGAATGGCTTTTTATAGCCATGGCAATAGCTTTTGCAATTAAAATACCAATGTTCCCGTTTCATACATGGCTGCCAGATGCGCATGTTCAAGCACCAACATCTGGGTCTGTTGTTTTGGCTGCCATACTCTTAAAAGTTGGAGCTTATGGATTTATTAGGTATGTTTTACCTGTTGTGCCTATTGGAGCTATGTCATTAGATATATATTTTATAATTTTATCACTTATCGCAATTGCTTATGTAGGCTTGATAGCTATAACTCAAAATGACATGAAAAAATTAATTGCTTATTCTTCTATTTCTCATATGGGATTTGTTACTTTAGGATTTTTTATAATTTTTCAATTATTTGAAAAAACATCAAATGTTGATGATTTGATCATAAGTCTTTCAGGAAGTTTATACCAAATTATATCGCATGGTTTTGTTTCAGCATCATTGTTTATATGCGTGGGCTCTATATATGACAGATATAAAACAAAAAAAATATCAGATTTGAGTGGTTTATTAAATCAGATGCCAGTTTATAGCTGGTTCTTTTTATTTTTTGCATTAGCTAATTGTGGATTACCTGGAACTTCTAGTTTTGTAGGTGAGTTATTAATTATAATATCATCCTTTAAAGCAAACTTTATATACGCTTTTATTTCGTCTTCTACACTAATAATCTCAGCATTTTATTCTTTATGGCTAGTTAAAAGAGTTATTTATGGAGAAATTAAAATAGATTTAGATAAAAATATTGACGCTAATAACTTAGAAAAATTAATTTTATTTACTCTTGCATTAATAATAATAATTCTAGGGATTTATCCAGATTTTATTATGAATTTTATGAATACATCCTTAAGACATATTTCTGAAACTATTATATTTAAATTATGATTATACAAAATACAATTACAAGTTTATTTCACTTTATGCCGGAGATTATATTATCAATATCATCCATGGTTATACTATTAATAGGAACGCTAGAATTTTTGAAAAAATATGTATTTCAATTAACAATTTTATCTATTTTGTTGGCTTCTTCTTTTTCTTACATGGTGTATCCTGAAACAGCATTATCCTTATTTAATGCTTCGATAGTGAAAAATGATATAACAGAGTTTTTTAAATACATTTGTTATTTTATTTTTTTAATCCAAGTTTTAATTTCTAGAAAATATTTAAATATTAGAAAATTAGATTCTGGAGAGTTCTACTCCTTATTAATATTTGCTTTAATAGGATGTCTTATAATAATTTCTGCAGATAACTTAATTGTCCTATTTTTAGGAATAGAGCTTTCTTCTTTAAGCTTATACTCATTAATTGCTTTAGATAAATCAAACAGCTTATCAAGTGAAGCTGCTATCAAATATTTCGTTTTAAGTATTATTGCATCTGCAATTATGTTGTTTGGATTTTCATATCTGTATGGCTTAACTAACTCGCTCTCAATATCAGAAATTATTGTTTTTTCAAATACCAATGAAATTAGTAATCTCTATCTATTTTCATATATTTTGATATTTATTGGAGTCGCTTTCAAATTTGCTGTAGCCCCATTTCATATGTGGCTGCCTGACGTTTATGAGGGTTCACCGTTACCCGTAACAAATTTTATATCTTCGATACCAAAAATCGCATTCTTCGTTTTAGCTTATAAATTTTTAGATGGCAATAATATTATGCAAATTGATAACTTTCATAATATATTCTTGTTTCTCGGAATATTTTCAGTAATAGTTGGAAACCTTTATGCACTAGCACAAAAGAAAATTATGAGATTAATTGCTTACTCTGGAGTAGCTAACTCAGGATTTATTTTTCTAGCTTTGTATGCTGCTATTGAATATAATTTTTCTGTATCTGCTTTTTACGTTGCTTCCTATTCTTTTGCTACGGTTTCATTAATTTCACTAGTAACCTATATTTCATCTAAAAAATATAATTTGGTTTATATTAAAGATTTTAAAGGGTTGTCAGCATCCTTAGGATTTATATCAGTATTATTTATGGTTACACTTCTTTCGACAGCTGGAATTCCTTTAACGGTTGGATTTTATGCAAAGTATTTAGTTATAGATTCATTAATAAGTAAAGATTTAATATTGGTAGCAACTTTGGTTATCTTAATGACAGTTGTGGGTTTATATTATTACTTACGTATAATTTGGTTTATGTTTTTTGAGCCTGGAATAAATAGTTTAGTAAATAGAGGAGATAAATTATCAGTTTTAATTTTATCATTTATCCCTGCAATTATTATAATGGTATTTTTGTTTCCAGAACCCATATTTAAGTATATTTTTAATATACTTACTTGATAATTTATATTTCTTTAGTACACTCCATACATACGGTGCGGGGTGGAGCAGTCTGGCAGCTCGTCGGGCTCATAACCCGAAGGTCGTAGGTTCGAATCCTACCTCCGCTACCATATTTTCTTATTACAAAATTATAGGTGCTTATGTCTGAAGATATGCGAAATATCGCTATTATCGCCCATGTTGACCATGGTAAAACTACTTTAATTGATTCTATTTTAAAACAAAGCGGCACATTTAGAGAAAATCAACAAGTAGAAGAAAGATTAATGGACTCTGGCGATTTAGAAAAAGAGAGAGGTATAACAATTCTAGCAAAGCCAACTTCAGTGAATTGGAAAGAGACTAGAATTAATATTATTGATACACCTGGTCATGCAGATTTTGGGGGAGAAGTTGAAAGAGTATTAGGAATGGCAGATGGGGTTATATTACTTACTGATGCTGCCGAAGGGCCTATGCCTCAAACAAAATTTGTACTTGGAAAAGCTTTAGCTCAAGGATTAAAACCAATTGTTATAATAAATAAAGTTGATAGACCTGACGGTAGACCAGATGAAGTTATTGATGAAGTATTTGACTTATTTGTTGCTTTAGACGCCAATGATGAGCAACTAGATTTTCCAATTATGTATGCATCTGGTAGAGATGGTTGGTGTATTTCAGAACTAACAAACGAAAGAAAAAATTTGCATGCACTTTTGGATCTAATATTAGAATATGTTTCTCCACCAAAAGTAGAAATCGAAAAACCGTTTGCAATGCTATCGACGTTATTAGATTCAGATCCATATCTTGGAAGATGTTTAATTGGAAAAGTTGAACAAGGATCTGCAAAAGTTAATGATAATGTTAAGTCTATTAATTTAGATGGAAACACGGTAGAAACTGGAAGGCTAACAAAACTTCTAAGATTTAATGGTGCAGATAGAGTTCCAGTAAATGAAGTTCATGCAGGAGATATAATTTGTATTGCTGGCTTAACGAAAACTTCTGTAGCAGACACAATTTGTAGCGCAGAAGTTTCAGTTCCTATTCAATCTACTCCTATTGACCCACCAACAATGTCTGTAACAATTTTGGTTAATGATTCTCCATTGGCTGGTCTAGAAGGAAAAAAAGTTACTTCTACTGTAATCAGGGAGCGATTAATTGCGGAAGCAGAAGTAAATGTTGCCATAACATTTTCTGAGAATGATAATAAAGATGCTTTTGAAATCGGTGGAAGGGGAGAACTTCAGCTAGGAGTTCTTGTTGAGCAAATGAGACGCGAAGGTTTCGAGCTGACTGTTTCAAGGCCAAATGTTTTATATAAAACAGATAGCAGTAACAACAAACTTGAGCCAATAGAAGAAGTTACAATTGATGTTGATAAAGAATTTTCAAGTACAGTAATCGACGGAATGAATCAAAGAAAATCTGAAATGATTGATATGAAATCAGCAGAGGGAGGCAAAGTACGTTTAATATTTTTAGCTCCTTCTAGAGGATTGATTGGGTACCAAAGCAGATTTTTAACTGATACCAGAGGAACCGGCGTCATAAACAGAGTTTTTCATTCATATGATAAATATAAAGGGGAAATGGGATCAAGAAGAAATGGTGCTTTAATATCCACAGAAACAGGAACAGCAGTTGCATATGCAATTTTCAATCTTCAATCAAGTGGAATAATGTTTATAGAGCCGCAAACAAAAGTTTATCAAGGAATGATTGTTGGTGAGCATAGCAAAGAAAATGATCTAGCAATTAATGTTATGAAGGGTAAGCAACTTACAAATGTAAGAGCGTCTGGGACAGATAAAGCTGTAACTCTAGTACCCCCTAGAATGATGTCCTTGGAACAAATGATGTCATATATAAATGAAGACGAATTATTAGAGGTTACACCACAAAGTTTAAGATTAAGGAAGAGATTTTTAGATCCAAATGAAAGAAAAAGAAACCTTAGGGAGCAAGGAGAATCTTAGATATTTTTTAAATTCAATACATTTTTAGTTTATTTGCAGAAATATATGAAAATAATAACTTTTTTAAATATGTTGATGTTTGCAGCTTTCCAAAATATACTACTATTTGTAACTCGTTAGACACTATTGGACCCCATTAATGGGGATTTTTTATAGCCCCTATATGGGGTTTTTTTCGTCTAAGAGTAAAATTTTTGTAGAATAGGTGGACTTTAATTGAAAAATGAAATTTCAGAGCTGGTAAAACCAATTGTTACATCCATGGGATACGAGATGTGGGGTATCAATATAGGGCAGCAAAATAATTCAATTAAAATTACTTTATATATAGATAGTAAAGCGGGTATAAAAATAGATGATTGTGAAAAAGTAAGTTATCAGGTGTCACACTTATTAGATTCTGAAGAATTATGTGATCCTGATTATATATTAGAGGTATCGTCACCAGGTTTTGATAGAGTTTTAATAACTGAGGAACATTTTGGCAAATATCTTAATAAAGGTGTGAAGATAAAATTAAAATGGCTAGTAAATAGCAGAAAAAATATTAAAGGTACTATAAAAAGTGTTACAAGTGATTACGTAGTAGTTTGTGATAATAAAGACAATTACGAAATTAAATATGACTCAATAGATAGTGCAAGATTAAAGATATAATCTGGAGAGATTAAAATGAGTAAAGAAATTTTAAATGTTGTTGATGCTGTTTCAAATGAAAAAAATGTTGATAAAGAAATTATTTTTAACGCAATTGAAATTGCTTTGGCAACAGCTACAAGAAAAAAATATTCAAAAGACGTCGATGTGCGAGTTGCAATAGATCGTTCAACAGGCGATTATACAACTTATAGAAGATGGACAGTTCTCTCAGATGATGACCCAGAGTTCACATCCCCAGATGCGCAGATCCTTCATGCTTACGCAACAAAACAACATAGTGAAATAGAAATTGGTGACTCTATAGAAGAAGAAATAGAGTCTGTACCATTTGGAAGAATCGCTGCCCATACTGCAAAACAAGTTATTGTTCAGAAAGTAAGAGAAGCTGAACGACTTCGAGTTGTTGAATCATATGAAAATAAAGTCGGCGAATTAATTATGGGTATTGTGAAACGTGTAGAACATCACGGTGTGCTAATAGATTTAGGTAATAATACTGAAGGATTTATTGAAAAAGATGATCTTATCCCAAGAGAAGCTATTAGAAATGGTGACAGAATTAGAGCTTATTTAAAAGAAGTGAGAGCGGAAGCAAAAGGGCCTCAATTATTTTTATCAAGAACACATCCTGATTTCTTAATTAAACTATTTAGCTTAGAGGTTCCAGAAGTAGGACAAGATTTAATAGAAATACTAAGTGCTGCAAGGGATCCCGGTGTTAGAGCAAAGATATCTGTAAAATCAAATGATCCTAGACTTGATCCTGTTGGAGCGTGTGTCGGAATGCGTGGTTCAAGAGTGCAATCAGTTTCAAATGAAATTGCAGGAGAGAGGATAGATATTATTTTGTGGGATGAAAACCCAGCACAATTTGTAATAAATGCAATGTCGCCCGCAGCAGTTTTATCAATAGTGATGGACGAAGATTCAAAAAGTATGGATATAGCTGTTGAAGAAGAAAAGTTATCGCAAGCCATCGGAAGAGGCGGGCAAAATGTAAAACTAGCTAGCCAACTTACCGGCTGGGACTTAAATGTAATGACAGAAGGACAAGTTGATGAGAAAAGTGAAGCAGAGACAAAAATTATTAGTGAAAGCTTTGTAAAATATCTTGATATAACTCCCGAGGTAGCATTAACGCTGGCACAAGAAGGTTTTTCTAGCGTAGATGAGATAGCTTATGCCCCACCAAAAGATATGTCAGAAATAGATGCATTGGATGAAAATATTGTTGAAGATATAAGAAGCAAAGCAAGAGATTACTTGTTAAAGCAAGCTATAAATCCTGAGTCATTAGATATGGATGCAGAACCATCAAAAGCATTATTGGAAATGGAAGGAATGACAAACGATTTAGCATTTGAACTAGCCTGCAGGGGAATAATAACTATTGATGATCTAGCGGACCAATCAATAGATGAGTTATTACCAATTAATAATATGACTGAAGAACTGGCCGGAAAATTAATTATGACCGCTAGAGCGCCAATGTTTGAGGGGAAAAATTAAAAAATGACAGACATCACAGTTAAAGAGTTTTCCAAGACTGTTGGGTTATCAGTAACGAGACTGATTGATCAACTGGAGCTTGCTGGTGTAGAAAAGAAAAAAGAAAATGATTTAATAAGTGATGAAGAAAAAATGCAACTATTAAATTATGTAAGAAATAATCAAAATAAAAAAAGTACTTCAATTGATAATATCGAATCTTCGAAAGAATCTGAAATAGATATAAAGCAAAAAGATAAAGAAAAAAGTAAATCTAAAACAGTGATAAGAAAAAAAAGAGTATTTTCTAAAGTAAATAATCAAATTACAAAAAAAGATGATGCGAAAATTAACTCCAACGAAAAACAGCTTCCATCAGATCCAGAAGAAGTAAGTGACATTGCAAACACTTTGTCTGAAAGTGAATTAAATCAACAAAGTATAAGTGAAATAGATCAGAATCAAGAGAGTATTTCTGAAGATGGCGCTACAAAATCAAATAACCAAAGTGAGAAAAGTATACAAGAAGACGATAAGTCTGATGATAGCAGTAAAAAAAGGAGAAAGAAGTCTAAGACAAAATTTGTAAATGAGGATAAGTCTAATGCTTCATTAAAACCAAAAAATAGAAGACAAAAAATTCATATATCAGACGATAATAGAGTTATAAGAAGAAAATCATCAAAAAAAACCAAAGATGCATCAAGTGATGATAAGCATCAATTTGAAAAACCTACAGAACCAGTTATTTATACTGTAGAGCTAGGAGAATATATAACAGTATCAGAGCTTTCATCGGCTATATCCGTAAAGTCTGCCGAAGTTATTAAGACGCTCATGGGTATGGGGGTTATGGCAACAATAAACGAAACTTTAGACCAGGACACAGCTACACTAGTTGTTGAAGAAATGGGGCATAAGGTAACAACGATTGATTATGAAAATTTAGAAAAAAATCTTCTTACTATTGAGTCTGACGATAAATATGATGCAGAATCAAGACCACCTGCAATCACAATTATGGGGCATGTAGATCATGGTAAAACATCTTTATTGGATTACATAAGGTCTACAAGAATTGCTTCAGGAGAAGCCGGAGGTATTACGCAACACATTGGTGCTTATCAAGTGAAAACAAAACACGGTTTGTTAACTTTTTTAGATACTCCAGGGCATGCTGCATTCACATCAATGAGAGCTCGTGGTGCAAATTGCACAGATATTGTAATTTTAGTTGTTGCAGCAGATGACGGCGTGAAGCCCCAAACAATAGAAGCTATAGAACACTCAAAAGCTGCAGGTGTTCCAATTATTGTTGCTGTTAATAAAATTGATAAAGAAGGTTCAAATGTGGAAAACGTAAAAACTGAATTGACAAAATATGAAATTATTCCCGAAGAATGGGGTGGTGAAAATATATTTGTTGAGGTATCTGCAAAAGAAGGAACAGGTGTAGATAAATTATTAGAATCAATTTCATTATTAGCTGAACTATTAGAATTAAAAGCAGTGTCCAAAGGTTCTGCTACAGGTATTGTATTAGAGTCTGCTCTTGACAAAGGTAAAGGTGCAACAGCAACAGTTTTAGTTCAAAAGGGCTGTATGAATACAGGTGATAATATTTTATGTGGACAAGAATTTGGAAGAATAAGAGCAATGATTGACCAGGATGGAAAAAAAGTAGATACAGCAACACCATCAACACCAGTAGTTGTTTTAGGACTGTCAGGTGCACCAGAGGTAGGCGATGAAGTTTTATCAGCTGTTAATGATAAAAAAATTCGAGAAATAGCAGAAATTAGAAAAAATAAAATAAGAGATAGTAAGTTTGCTTCACAATATCAGGCGCCAACACTAGATAATATATTTAGCAATTTAAAGAAAGGAGAAATCCCAACTTTTAATATTTTATTAAAAACAGATGTTCAAGGAAGTTCCCAAGCAATTTGTGAATCACTTTTAAAATTAAATAACGAAGAGGTAATGGTAAAAATTATTAGTTCATCAGTTGGAGCGATAAATGAATCAGATATTGCATTAGCCGAAGCTTCAAATGCAATGATTCTAGGATTTAATGTACGAGCAGATAATCAGGCAAGAAAAACTGTTGTTGAAAAAAATATAGACCTAAGATATTACAGTATAATTTATAATTTAATAGATGATGTTAAAGCTGGAATGAGCGGGCTGCTAACTCCAGACACAAAAGAGGAAATTGTTGGTCTTGCAGAAGTCAAAGACGTATTTAAGTCATCAGCCATGGGCGCTGTCGCCGGATGCCAAGTTATAGAAGGAAGTGTCGTTAAAGGTAATCCAATAAGGGTTTTAAGAGATAATGTGGTAATTTACGAGGGTGAATTAGAGTCTCTCAGAAGACATAAAGATGATGTAAAAGAAGTAAAATTAGGAACTGAATGTGGTATAGCAGTAAAGAATTACAATGATGTTAAACCTGGTGATAATATAGAAGTATTTACAAGAATAGAGGTAGCCAGAAAAATAGAATAATGAAATATGATTCTGATAATCAACGAGTCCATAGAATTGGCTCAGTATTAAAAAAAGAGATAGCGCAGATTATTCAAAATGATATTAATGATTCTAGAATTAAAGATGTTGTTATAACAGAAGTTGATATATCAAAAGATTTAAAACATGCGAAAGTATTTTTTATAATTTTTAACCATAAAAATAAAAAACCAGAAGAAGTTAAATTGATAACAAAAACAATAAATTCTTCTAAATTATTTTTTAAAAAAAAATTATCAAAAAATTCAAATTTAAGATCTGTACCAAATTTAAGGTTCATTTTTGATGATACCGAATCAAAAGCGTTTGAGCTAGAAGAGCTAATTAATAAAAACTTATATTAAATGTCTAATTTTAAACAAAGCTGCCTTATTTTAAATAAGCCTTCAGGATTGACTTCTAATGAAGCTCTTAAAAAAGTAAAAAAAAAATTGAATATAAAAAAAGCAGGCTTTTCAGGAACGCTTGATCCGCTAGCAAGTGGAATTTTAATAATTTTTTTTAATAAAGCAACAAAACTATGTTCTTATTTTTTAAATTCCGATAAATGTTATGACGCAACTATAAGATTAGGTCAAATATCAACTACTGGGGATTTAGATGGAGATATAGTTAATCAAAGTAACGATATCTTAAATTTAAAAGAATCTGATTTAAATTTTTTAGAAGAAAAATTTAAAGGAAGAATTAAACAAGTTCCGCCAATGTTCTCTGCATTGAAACACAATGGTATACCTTTATATAAATATGCTAGAGATGGAATTACCATTGAAAGACAATCAAGAGAAGTTGTTATACATGATATAAAATTAGATCTAATAAATGCTAATCACATAGCTATGAGTGTTTGTTGTTCAAAAGGAACTTATATAAGAACCTTAGCAGAACAGTTAGGAGAAGATATAGGTTCAGGGGCTTTGCTCAGCAAGCTCGTAAGAACAAAAATAAATAATATTTCATTATCAGACTCAATAAGTCTGGATGAATTTCTTTCAAAAACTATTAATGAATTAAAAGATAACTATATAGTTAATGTTGATAAACTTTTTAATGATGTAAAATCATACATTGTTTCAAATGAAGATAAATTTAAGATCCAAAATGGCAATAAATTAAAAGTTAATCATCAGCCATGTGAAATTATTAAGATATATGATGCAGATAAGAGTTTTTTAGGAATTGGTAAAATAAGTGATAATTTTGAGCTATTACCTAAGAAAATATTAGTATAAATAACTTAATGTTTGTATCATCAAAAGAACATGATAGAATGCGCCCTTAAATTAAAGAATAAGTGAGAATTATGGCATTATCAACAGAAGAAAAAAGTAAAGTTATAGGGCAATACCAACAAGGAGAGTCAGATACAGGGTCTCCGGAAATACAAATAGCGTTATTATCAAAAAGGATTGAATTTCTTACAGAGCATTTTAGCGTTCATAAAAAAGACCATCATTCGCGTCACGGATTATTAAAAATGGTGAATACTAGAAGAAAGCTCCTTGATTACTTAAAGAAAAAGAATATTGATAGATATCAAACAATAGTCTCATCTTTAGGCTTAAGAAGATAACCCAAGAGAAGAAAATGAAACCTTTAAAAAAAAAGTTCCACTATGGAAATCATGAAATAATTTTAGAAACAGGCCAAATTGCAAGACAGTCAAATAGTGCTGTTCTAGTTAACATGGAAGGAACCACAGTACTAACAACAGTAGTTGCAAAAGATGATGGTCAATCAAGAGATTTTTTCCCACTTACAGTAAATTATCAAGAAAAAGCATATGCTGCAGGAAAAATCCCAGGAGGTTTTTTTAAAAGAGAAGGAAGACCTGCTGAAAAAGAAACGCTAACCTCAAGACTAATCGATAGACCTATAAGACCTTTATTTCCTAAAGAATTTACACATGAAGTTCAAGTAATTTGCACAGTAATGAGTTTGAATTGTGAGGTTGATGCAGATATTGCATCTCTAATAGGTGCTTCAGCAGCATTAAAAATATCGGGAGTCCCATTTCAAGGCCCATTAGGTGCTGCACGTGTTGGATATAATAATGGTTCATACATATTAAATCCCAGTAAAACTGAATTAGAAACATCTGAACTAGACCTAATGGTAGCTGGTACTAAAGATGGGGTTCTTATGGTTGAATCAGAAGCTAAAATGTTAACTGAAGATGTAATGCTTGGGGCGGTTTCATTTGGTCATAATGAAATGCAAAGTTTAATAAGTGAAATTAATAGTTTTGCAGAAGAATTTGGAGTTAAAAATTATGGCTGGGTAAAACCGGAAAATGAAAATGAGAGTTTAGAGAAAGAAGTTTACGATAATTTTAAAGATAGCGTCACTCAGGCTTATTTAATATCAGATAAATCTGAAAGAAATATAAAAATAGATGAAATAAGAAACGAAGCTGTTGAAAAATTTAATAGTGGCGAAGTATGTAAAAAAGATTGTATAGAAGATTCTATTCATGACCTACAAAAAGATATAGTAAGAAAAAATATAATTTCAGGAAAGCCAAGAATCGACGGTAGAGATAATAAAACTATAAGAGATATAACAATTGAAGTTGGTATATTGCCAAAAACTCATGGAAGCGCTTTATTCACAAGAGGAGAAACGCAGGCAATTGTAGTTTCAACCTTAGGTACAGATAGAGACGGCCAAATTATTGATGCGATAGACGGAAAATATGAAGATAAATTTATGTTGCACTATAATTTTCCTCCATATTCAGTTGGAGAAACAGGTTTCGTTGGGTCTCCTAAAAGAAGAGAAATTGGCCATGGTAAATTAGCAAAAAGAGCAATAGTGCCAGTATTACCAACCGTTGAAGATTTTCCATATGTTATAAGAGTTGTCTCAGAAATTACAGAATCTAATGGATCAAGCTCAATGGCTAGTGTTTGTGGTTCTAGTTTATCTTTAATGGATGCAGGCGTACCAATATCATCTCCAGTTGCGGGTATAGCAATGGGTTTAATAAAAGAAGGAAGTGAATATGTTGTTTTATCAGATATTTTAGGGGATGAAGATCATCTGGGAGATATGGATTTTAAAGTTGCAGGAACAAATGATGGCGTAACGGCTTTACAAATGGATATAAAAATTAATGGTATTACAGAAGAAATTATGAAGGTTGCTTTAGAACAAGCAAAAGAAGGAAGAATTCATATTTTGGGTGAAATGGCTAAAGTTATTAAATCTTCAAGAGACGAAGTTTCAGAAAACGCTCCAAGATTTGTGACTATTCAAGTTAAAGCAGATAAAGTGAGAGATGTTATAGGAAAAGGAGGGGCGACTATAAGATCGTTAACTGAAGAGACTGGTGCAATTATAGATATTGACGATAGTGGTTTAGTTAAGGTTTCTGCTGTTGATAAACAAGCTGTTGAATTAGCAAAAACAAAAATAGAGCAGTTAACTGCAGATGTTGAGGTTAACAAGATCTATGAAGGTAAGGTTGCAAAAATTATGGACTTTGGAGCTTTTGTTACAGTATTACCTGGAAAAGATGGTTTAGTCCATATTTCTCAAATCTGCGAAGAAAGAGTAGAGAATGTTACCGATAAAGTAAAAGAGGGTGAAATTGTTAAAGTAAAAGTTCTTGAAATTGACAAGCAAGGTAGAATTAAGTTAACAATGAAAGGCTTAGATTAAAATTAATTTAGTTTTATATGCAAAAAGACTGGAAAAAATTACTAACAAAAGAAGAATTTTACGTTTGCAGAGATAAGGGAACAGAACCAGCATTTTCTGGTGATCTTAACAACTTTTATCAGGATGGAGAATACCATTGTAAATGTTGCAATACTCCTTTATTTTCCTCAAAAGACAAATATGACTCTGGATCAGGTTGGCCAAGTTTTAGTTCATTAATATCAAACGAAAGAATTTCACATATAGAAGACACTTCACACGGCATGATTAGAGTAGAAGTCCAGTGTTCAAAATGTAATTGTCATCTTGGACATGTCTTTGATGATGGCCCAAAACCAACATACAAACGTTATTGCATAAATTCTTTAAGTTTGACCTTTAAAAATACAAAATAAATAAAAAAATTCATATTACTTTATATATATAAGGCTTTGCAGTAATAACTTTTTTGGGTAAAATAGGACCTGAAGTTTATAAATATAGGAGAATTGGTATGAAAGTATCATGGGACGAAAGCGTATGTATTCACGCTGGAAAATGTGTACAAGGTGCACCAGAGGTCTTTAAAGTAGAAGATGGGAAGTTTGTTGTAGACACTTCAGCAGCATCAGAAGATAAAATAACAGATGTTGTTTCTGAATGTCCATCAGGCGCGTTAAAGATAGAATAGAATAGAATTTTATAAAAATATTCCTTAGGAGGAAATATGATCGGTGATAAGTTAGCATCGGCGATGCAATTATATGGTAACCCAAGTTGTATAAATACAGCAAAGGCGTTACAAACAGCTGCCGAAAAGGGCGTTGATATAGAAGCACACAAAATAAATAGCGGGGAAGAAGCTGCAGATATTTCTCCATTACATAGTGCTCCAGTTCTAAAAGATCTTGACAACATAGTTTATGGTCCTAATGCAATAATATCTTATCTTGATGATAAAGGATTCGGCCCTTCTTTGGTTCCAAGAAATGGAGTTATTAGAGCAATAATGTATCAATATGCTCATATAGCAACTGATTATGTCCAAATGGAAGCTTATGGAATGTTAACTGGTTCAGGTGGAAATATGGATATAGTTAATAAAGCTTTTGATATATTGGAGAATATTTTATCAAATCCACCAGATCCAAAATTAAAAAAAGGTGTGTATATATGCGGTGAGTTTTCTTTAGCGGATATACATTGGATGGCATGTGTTAATGCCCTAGAAATTTCTGGCAATGATGTTATATCTTCAAGAGCAAAAGTTAGCGAATGGTGTGCGGCTGTCAAAGAACATCCTTCTACTAGTAAAGAAGATATTGTTCCATATACTTGTCTTCCAACAAAAGAAGACGTTGAATCTGGTACACTTAGAAATGTAGGGATTAATGTAGTGTAGTATAGGTTTTGCGTACTAGAAAATATAATTTTAATTAACTAAGTTAGTGTTTTAGACACAAGGAATTACTATATTTTATGTTTGGATTAGGTAAAAAGAAAGGCCCTCAGGAAGTCAGCTTAAATTCTGATCAATATAAATTTGAAGTTGAGCCTGATCAAAATATTTTAGATGCAGCTTTAAAGGCTGGCGTCGCTTTTCCTCATGACTGCAGAGTTGGTAGTTGCGGATCATGTGCATGTAAACTAACAGATGGAAAGATCACTGCGACAGCAGACTTTAGTTATGTTTTAGATGGAGAGCAATTAAAAGATGGAATGATTTTAGCATGTCAATCTAGAGCTAAAACACCAGTCAGTATAGATGTATCAATTGATGGTGATGCAAAAGCGAGTGCTACAAAATCATATCAAGGCATTGTGAAGAAAGTTACTCCATTAACACATGATATTATGGAGCTAACTATCGGGATCGATAATTTAGAACATAATGGAGCTGCAGGTCAATATTCAGAACTTATGGTTAAACAAGTAGGGTCATCAAGATCTTATTCTTTTGCTAAAGCTCCACAAAACGAAAATCCGAACGAGCTATCATTTTTTGTAAGAAATGTTCCAAAAGGAAGATTTAGTAGATGGTTGTTTGCAAAGGATCCCACTGGACAGAAATTAGAGGTCAACACTCCATTTGGTTCTTTTTATTATCGAGACGGTAAGGGAACAATGGTATGTATCGCTGGTGGTAGTGGCATGAGTGCTGTAAAAGCAGTATTAGAGCAGGCAGCAATTGATCAAGTAGAAAGAGACGCAGTATTTTTATTTGGAGCAAGAACACAAGAAGATATATACAGTGAAGAGGATCTTAAAGAAATTCAAAAGAAATGGAATCCAAATTTTAAATTTGAATACGTGTATGTTTTAAATATGGAGCCAGAAGATTCTAACTGGGAAGGCGCAAGAGGCATGGTAACTGATTTTCTAAAATCAGATTATATAGAAAAAGATAAATTAAACATGAAAGACTGCCAAGGATTTCTATGTGGTCCACCGCCTATGATTGATGCAGCTATAAAAGAATTTACAGCAGAAGGTATGCCTAACGAAGAAATATTCTTTGATAAGTTCCTAGATTCTGGATCAAAATAAAAAAAGCTGATAGACTTTACAAACAATATTATTTCTTAATTGGGGGAAACGAAGTGAGAGAATACATAGCAGCATTAGTAATGATTATATTTACATCAATATGCTTTTGGGGAATGAATCAATTTGGTTTTCAGAACAATCCGCACGACATTCTTTGGTCTATAGGAGCGGGATTAGCATTATTGATAATTATGCTAATAAATGTATATATTTATTTTGCGATTTGTAAAGAAACACCTTGGGCCTGGAAAAGCGAAGACTAATTTTTCTTTATCCTAGTAATTTTAGAAAATATATCACCATCAATAACTTTAATTTTTATATCATCATTGATATTAAAACTTGAAGCGCTATTGACAACTTTATTATCTTTATACACTATCGAATAACCTTTGTTCAAAATTGAAAGTGGATTAATATTATTTATTGTATTATTTTTTATTACTAAACTATTTTTATAACAATTTAGTATTTTATCTAAACTATTATTAATACTTTCTTTTTGTCTCAAGATTTTAGACTCAAGCTCAGTAATTTTATTTTTTGGGTTTAATAATGTAATACTATTATTTTTTGAATTTATAATTTCTTTATTTTTTATTAGGTTTGATAAAATTTTTGATTTTAAGGCCTCTGTATACGTATCTATTGTTTGAGAAAAATTATTTAATTTATTTTCTGGATTGCAATTTTCAATAGTATTCTTACTATTTGATAAAGAGTATTTATAATTTTTTAAAATATTGTTTAGATTATTTTCTGAAATTCTTGTCTGCTCCTTAAGAAAAATTAACATATCTTGAATAGATATCTTGGAAATAATTTCTGCAGCCTCGGAAGGAGTTGCCGCTCTAACATCTGAAACCAAATCTGCAATAGTCGTATCTGTTTCGTGCCCAATTGCAGTAACTATAGGAATTCTTGAGTTATATATTTGCCTTGCAAGGAATTCATCATTGTATTCAATTAAGTCCTCAAGCGAACCCCCACCACGTGCGATGATAATAATGTCGGCGATATTTTTTTTGTTAATAGTTATTAACTGTTTGATTATACTTTTTGAGCATTTGTTTCCTTGAACAGAGCATGCATAAATATCTATATTAGCATTTGGGAGTCTTCTCTCAATAATTTTTAATATATCTTGAATTACCGAACCTGTGAGTGATGTTATTATTGAAATGGAATTTGGGTATTTTGGTAATTCCTGTTTAAATTTACTTTCAAATAAGCCTTCGTCTTTAAGTTTTAATTTTAGTTTTTCAAAAATTTCATGAAATTCACCAGTGCTCGCAGATTTAATTCCTATTAAATCTAGCTGGTAGGAGCCATTTTTTTCATAAAATGATACCTTGCATTTAACTATCGCCTTTAATCCAATTTCAGGATAAATTTGCATTTTTGATACTCTTGTACTCCATAATGTGCATCTCACAGTAGAGTTTTTATCTTTAAGAGTGATGTATATATGACCGCTTTGAGCCACATTCATTTGAGATATCTCACCTTCAACCATAATGTAATTATCAAAAGAATACTCAATAATTTCTTTCACATGATAATTAATTTCGCTTACGCTATATATTTTATCCGTATTTTTTTCCATACTCTTATAAATATACAATAATAAAGATACTTTTGTTTACTTTTTCAAAATAAAACCTATAATACCGTTTTGTAGAGAGGTTAATATGCTAAAAGTTATTCAAGAAGCTTTAACATTTGATGACGTTCTTCTTGTGCCTAATTATTCAAACATATTACCATCAGATGCAGTTTTAAAAACACAGCTCACTTCAAAAATTCAGCTAAACATACCACTTTTATCAGCAGCAATGGATACGGTTACTGAGGCTGAGTTAGCAATCTCAATCGCTCAGGAAGGCGGAATTGGGATAATACATAAAAATTTAACACCTGAAGAGCAGGCTAGCGAAGTAATGAAGGTGAAAAAATATGAAAGCGGAATAATATCCGACCCAGTTGTAACGTACCCAGACTGCTCTATAAAAGAAGTTATTGAATTAACATCAAAACATAAAATTTCAGGCGTACCTGTAGTAGAAGGAAAAAATCTAGTTGGAATAGTTACTTCTCGAGACCTAAGATTTGTAAATAAAGTTAGCCCAAAAGTTTCAACAATTATGACTCCAAAAGATAGGCTTGTGACTGTAAAAGAAGGGGCATCAAAAGAAACAGTTAAGCAGTTGTTGCATAAAAACCGAATAGAAAAAGTTCTTGTAGTAAATTCTAAGTTTCATCTAAAAGGAATGATAACTGTAAAAGATATGCAAAAATCAAAAGATTTTCCAAATGCCTGTAAAGATAATTTACAAAGATTAAGAGTTGGAGCGGCAATTGGCGTAGGAAAAGATACAGATGAAAGAATAAATAATCTTGTTAAAGCAGATGCTGATGTTTTAGTTATCGATACTGCCCACGGCCATTCAAAAATGATAATAGATTGCGTAAAGCAAATTAGAAAAAAACATCCAAAAATTCAATTAATAGCTGGAAATATTGCAACAAAAGAAGCTGCAAAAGCTCTTATTAAAGCAGGAGTTGACGCGGTTAAAGTTGGTATAGGCCCTGGTTCAATATGCACAACAAGAATCGTTGCAGGTGTTGGTGTCCCCCAGATTACTGCAATATCAGAAGTAGCAAGCGCTACAAAAGGCACAACTGTAAAAGTAATCGCTGATGGCGGCATAAGATTTTCTGGTGATATCTCAAAAGCTTTGGCAGCTGGAGCAGATTCTGTAATGCTTGGAAGTCTATTTGCTGGTACAACAGAAGCTCCAGGTGAAATTGAACTATATCAAGGAAGAACTTATAAAAATTATCGTGGAATGGGTTCAATTGGTGCTATGAAAAGCGGATCTAGTGAAAGATATTTTCAAAGCCCAGAAAGCTCAACTGGTAAATTTGTCCCTGAAGGAATTGAAGGCAGGGTTCCTTTTAAAGGCCCTGTTTCTGCAATACTACATCAGTTGCTTGGTGGCATAAGATCAAGTATGGGATATTTAGGGTGTGCAAATATAAATGATATTCATAGCAAAGCTAAGTTTGTTAAAATTACAAATGCTGGAATGAAAGAAAGTCATGTGCATGATGTAATGATTACAAAAGAAGCCCCAAATTACCAAATAGATAAATAATGCAAGAAGAAAGAATATTAGTAATTGATTACGGATCTCAATACACCCAACTAATTGCAAGAAGAGTAAGAGAAAATAAAACCTTTTGCGAGGTTTTGCAGCCAGATAATATTCAAAATTTAGAAAATTTTAATAACGTTATAGGAATAATATTATCAGGGGGGCCAAATTCCGTATCACAAAATAATGAATATGATTTGCCAGACCAATTGTTCTTAAAAGATATACCTGTGCTAGGTATTTGTTTTGGAATGCAGTTAATTTGTAAGAAATTTAATTCAAAAATAAAAAAATCATCATCGAGTGAATACGGAAAAGCAAAATTAAAAGTAAAAAAAAATACAGAAATTTTCAACGGGTTGAGCGAAACATTTGAAGTATGGATGTCGCATGGAGATAGCGTTGTGTCTTTACCAGACAATTTTTCTGAAATAGCATCTACAAATAGCGAAAGTATCTCTGCAGTAAAATTAAATGACAAAGAAGTTTATGGAATCCAGTTTCATCCAGAAGTTACTCATACTCTTGATGATGGAAAAATAATATCAAATTTTATTCATAGAATTTGTGACTCAAAAGGTTTATGGACAACTAAAAATATTATAGATAGTCAAATTATAAAAATAAAAGATACAGTAAAAAGTGATAATGTAATATTAGGTTTGTCTGGCGGTGTAGATTCCTCTGTAGCCGCAGCAATTTTACATGAAGCAGTCAAAGAGAATTTAACTTGTATTTTTATTGATAACGGCTTATTAAGATTGAACGAAAAAGAACAAGTTCAAGACGGATTTAAAGACTTTAAAAATATTAAAATTATATATGTTGATGCGTCGAAAGTTTTTTTAGAAAGATTAGAGGGAATAACCGAACCTGAGGAAAAAAGAAAAATTATTGGAAAAACATTTATAGATGTTTTTCAAACAGAATCTAAGAAAATAAAAAATGCAAAGTGGTTAGCTCAAGGTACAATATATCCAGATGTTATTGAGTCTGCAGCAGCCTCTGACAAAGCACATCTCATTAAGTCACATCATAATGTGGGAGGTCTCCCGGAAAATATGGAGTTGAAAATTCTTGAACCTTTAAGAGAATTATTTAAGGATGAAGTAAGGAAGCTCGGACTTGAGCTAGGTATTAATAAAAAATTAATTAATAGACACCCTTTTCCTGGGCCAGGTTTAGCAGTAAGAATACTTGGTGAAGTAAGACAAGATTATGCAGATATTTTAAGACAAGCCGACAATATTTTTATTCAATTGTTACATGAAAAAGATTTATATGACAAAATATCACAAGCTTTTACTGTTTTCATGCCCGTAAAGTCTGTTGGCGTTACAGGAGACGGGCGTTCATATGGAAATGTAGTTTCATTAAGAGCTGTAAAAACAATTGACTTTATGACAGCAAAACCCTTTGAGTTCCCATTTAATTTTTTAGAAGAGGTTTCCACAAGAATAATAAATGAGGTTCCTGAGATATCTCGCGTCTGCTTAGATATTTCTTCTAAACCTCCAGCAACAATTGAATGGGAATAACGAATAAACTTTTCTTAAAAATTAATTAGATTTTTATTTTTCATAGAATAAAGATTGATTTTTTACTTCATATTGAAATTTAATGTCATTAATGTTAATGTCGAAAAATGGCAAAAAAACTTATATATTTAATTGTAAGTTTATTTTTTTTACTTACATTGTTTACCTGTTCAGATTCAGTAACTATTGAAACTAAAGAACAAGCTAAAAACCATCTGTCAAATTCTACATGGACATTATCAACTACAGTAAGATGGGATGCAGAAACACTTCTTTTTCATGACACAAAAATTCACTTCAGTGAAAATGCCGAAACTTGTTATGAAGAATTTAAATTAGATTCTAGATTAAAAGGGGGAGGTGAATGGGAAACTTTCGATTCAACTTCTGTTACCCTTGATGAAAAGATATTTTTTATAGATAAATTTGGTAAAGATACGAATGAGTGGTATTTTCCTATTGAGGCTGGCTGTTTCGGCAATGGTCGTGGTAGCATTATTTACTCTATATTTTTAGGTAGCGATGGTAAATTAAAGTATAGCACTATGTATAAAGGCGAAAGAGTTACCTTCGACGCTTACAAGAAATAATGTACAACTAAGTTGTCTGAATGACCCTGATATCCCAATAAAACAAGGTAAAATAAAAAGTGTTTAGCAGAGATAAAGTTTCTTCATTTGGTTTAATATTCGGTCTCTTTACACTGTCATTATTTTTGTTTTCTGATCATCCCGAAGGTCTTAGCAGAATCGGGTGGCTAACAGCAGGGGTTGCGTTATTAATGACGATCTGGTGGGTAACAGAAGCAATACCAATTTATGTAACAGGTTTAATACCATTAATTTTATTTCCAGTATTTAATATTTTTAACTTGAAAATAATTGCAAGCTCATACTCTCATCCTTTAGTTCTTTTATTTCTTGGTGGTTTTATTATTGCTTCAGCAATGGAGTCAAGCGGTCTTCATAAACGCATTGCTTTAAATTTATTACGTTTATCTGGTACAAGCCCAAGTAAAATTATTGCAGGCTTCATGTTTACTACCGCTTTAATAAGTATGTGGGTTAGTAATACCGCATCTACAATAATGATGTTGCCTATTGCTGCGTCAGTAATAAATATCTTCTATGATAAATCAAAAAAAAATAATCATGAGTTAGCAGTGCCATTATTGTTAGCTATTGCTTATTCTGCATCTATTGGTGGTGCAGCTACTTTAATTGGAACTCCAACAAATATAATGCTAGCTAGTATATTAAGTGAAAATTATGATTACAGCATAAGTTTCTCAGATTGGTTGGCGATTGGATTTCCAATAGTTTTAATTTTATTACCATTAGTTTGGCTTTTTTTAACAAAAATTAGTTTTAAAGTTTCAACAGAAAAATTAGATTCTTTAGATAAAGCTATAATAGTAATGAAAGATAAGCTGGGTGCTCCAACTTTGACTGAAAAGATCGTTGGCGCAGTGTTTCTCTTTACAGCCTCATTATGGATATTTAGAAGGAATCTCAATGAATTTTTTGACTTACATTTAAATGATACCTCTATTGGTCTATTTGGAGCAATCCTATTATTTTTATTGCCAATTGGAGAAAAAAATAAGGCTTGTAGCTGGGATACTGCAAATAAAATACCATGGGGAGTCCTTCTTCTAGTTGGAGGTGGTATAGCTCTTTCTAGAGCATTTAATGATTCAGGCTTAGCAATCTGGATAGGATCATATGCAACTTTTTTTGCAGGCTACGATGTATATTTATTAGTTTTTCTTGCGGTAGTTTTAATAATATTTCTGACAGAGTTAAATTCTAATACAGCGACCATAGCAACTTTTGCACCAATATTAATAATATTTTCAATCGAGCTTGGTCAAAATCCTTTATTTTTTGTTATACCAGCAACTATAGCCGCGAGTTGTGCATTTATGCTACCAATTGCAACGCCGCCTAATGCTGTTGTGTTTGGAAGTGGTAAATTAGATATAAAAGATATGTTACGCGCAGGTTTTTTCTTGAATATAATATCAGCATTTACTGTGACGATAATTTGTATTTTTCTTGTAAAATATGTTTTTGGCTTAGAAATAAGTGAACTTCCTAGTTGGGCGATATAGTAAATTTAATATTTATAATTTCTTTTAATTTTAATTAAAGTAGAATAAATACATGTCTTATTCAAGTTTAACAAATTTTAATAAAAATTTTATAAAAAAATTTTCACATAATAGTAGATTTAATATCGCTATTAAAATTTTGAAAAAAAATTATTTGTCAGCTCCAATTAATATTTTAGATTACGGTACAGGGGACGGCGAATTTTTAAAAAAAATAAATAATGAAATACCAAATTTAAAAGATATTTCAGCATACGAACCCTTGATTGGCAGATATGAAGAGGTTAAAAAAAATATTTCTAATAATAATAATATTAGTGTTTATAATACATATAGTGAAATAAATAAAAGTTATGAAGTTGTATTTTGTATGGAAGTTTTTGAGCATTTAAATAAAAAATTATCACTAGATGCTTTAAATAATATTGCAAATCTCTTAACTAAAAATGGTGTTTGCATTATTTCTGTCCCCATTGAAATTGGAGTAGGTGGTTTTCTAAAGAATATTATAAGAGTAATAATTGGACAAACTCACAGTGGTTTAACTTTTATAAATATATTTAAAATCTTACTTGGTTTAAAAATAAAGAGAAATGAAGACACTGATTTTATTTCTTCTCATATTGGTTTCTCTCATTACGATCTTGAGAATCTAATAATTGAAAAAGACTTTAACGTAATACAAAAGAGTTTTTCACCTTTTTCTTATCTTGGCGCCTCATTAAATTCTCAAATTTTTTTCGTAATACAAAAAAAATAAATATTTAAATCTTACCGTCTAAACCCATTTGATAATATTTATGAACTATGCTTTCTTGATTATCTAGTAACCAGTCTATACTTGGTTCATTTTTCATAGCTTTATGTATAGCTTGTGCTGTTGCTTTTCTATGAATATCAAAAAGTATTTTGTGATCTAAATTATCATCTTCTATAACTGATGGATTTAACCATACCGATACAATAATTCCTAAATCGTTTGCTTTTTCTTTTGGTATGTCTCCATTTCTTACGGCATCAAGTACACCGTTCGCTATAGCGCCTTGAACAGTACCCATCAATATATTTGTGTACTTTGTGTCTTTTACAGTTACTTTACTAACCATCAATGTTGCTGGTTTAACCATAATATCGGTATTCATAATTGCTAGGACTCTTGAATGTCCCTTAACTTGATCACCTAAAAGAGTTGCGAACGCTGTTCCTACAGGCCCATCAAGTTCTCCAATAATTATTTCTGGTTCAGCGGCTGTGCCTGGAGGACCTCCAGCTACTAATGATTCTGCAACTCTCATTACAATTCTATCGTTCATTTTATTTACTCCTTGAATGTTTAAAGATTTATATTGATACTAAATAAAAAAACATGATACCAATATTAAGATATTAGATCTACGAGTTATATATGGATAATGAATATTACATAAAAAGATGTATTTCTCTTGCTAAAAAATCAAGGCTGCAAAATGAAATTCCAGTCGGAGCAGTTTTAGTTTATAGAAATGAAGTGATCTCAGAAGGACATAATTTATCTATTAGTAAAAATGACCCAACTGCACATGCTGAAATAAATGTGCTTAGGGATGCGTGTAAAAAAAAGAATAATTATAGATTAAATAACTCCGTTTTATATGTTTCTTTAGAGCCATGTATAATGTGTATTGGAGCAATATGTGAAGCAAGAATTAATAAAGTAATCTTCGGGGCTTTTAATACAAATGAAGTTAACTTTTATAAAAAATTTAATTATGTAAAGAAAGAATATAAATTAGATCATACGCCAAAATTTATTGGCGGAATTTTAAAGGAGGAATGTTCTTCAATAATTAAAGATTTTTTTAAAACTAAGAGAGGCTAAAGAAGTTTTTTTATTATTATAAATTTCATTGAGGTAGGCTTGTATTCTTTCAACATACTTTACTGGCTCATTACCCCTTGCATAACCATATTTTGTATTTTTATAATATTTTTTTAATCTTAGATAGGGTAAATATTTTTTAACATCAGACCAATAATTTGGATTCCCCCCGAATTTTTCAGTAAGTATTCGTGCATCTTCAAGATGTCCTAAACCTACATTATATGCTGCTAAAGTCATCCAAATTCTATCTGAGCCAAGTACAGATTTTGGAAGTCTTTTGAAAATATTTTCTAAATATTTCACACCACCATAAACACTTTGATTAGGGTCTAATCGATTTTTTATTCCTATATAGCTCGCTGTATCTTTTGTAAGCATCATCAATCCTTTTACTCTTGTTCGTGATACAGCTTTATGGTTCCAATGAGATTCTTGATATGAAATTGCAGCTACAAGCTCCCATGAAAATATTGAATTTCTAGTATGTTTTTTAAAATATCTAATATATTTAGGAAGTCGTTTATCTATTTTATTAGTAAATATATTTTGCTCAACCTTATTTAAAGATCTTTCTTTATCTAAAGATAAGTACATGTCTTTTTTGATAAAACATTCACTTTCTGTTTTTGATAATGGTAATTCAACCGATTTAAAAGAATTGCTCCCTGAAAATCCGAAAGTACATATAATTGGCAGAATATATAACATTATATATTTATCTGATAAGTTTCGTTTTTTGATTTTCCAAGTAATGATAAAAATCTCTCTTTTTTATATACTTGGGAAGACATAATAACACTATATGTTGTGTTTTTCAATTTAATAAATACATTATAATATACTTATATAGATTTATTAATTGGTAAATATTAATATTAATACCTTGTCACAATGCGATGTTTGGTGTACTTTACACATCTTGATTGTTTTTAAATTTCAAAAAATTTAAAATAATAATAATAAGCGATTAAATCGTTAATAATCAATAATATAAGCAAATTTGGAGAGAGTAAATATAAATGGCAACTATTCCGGGTCTAGTACTATCACACACACAGAAACAGCCAGATGCAGTAGCGCTTAGGTATAAGCAATTAGGTATATGGAACTCATACAGTTGGTCAAATTACTTATCTGAAGTAACTATTCTTTCAAATGCTTTAAAAAATCTTTCTATTAAAAAAGGGTCAGTTGTTGCTATATATGGCAATAATGTTCCAAAGCTTATTTTTTCTATATCCGCAATTCAGTCCCTTGGCGGTGTAGTGGTTCCTATTCATCCTGAATCTACAAGTGAAGAGTTAAAAAAAATATTAAATTCTTCAAAAGCTGAGACTTTAATAGCCGAGGACCAGCAACAGGTTGATACATTTTTAACAGTTGAAAATGACTGCAATGTAAAAAATGTAATTTATCTTGATGGTCGAGGAATGACTACTTATAAAAATGATAAGCTTAATTCATACGATAATATTATTTCTAATTCAAATGATTCAAGCATTGAAAACGAAATTAATGCAATTAACGAAAATGATATTGCTTTCTACTTGTATGATGAGCATGAAGACTCTTTATATAAAGTCAGTCATGCAGCAATGATAAATAATAGTAATAAAATTGTTTCTCTTAATACTTTAACGGCTAAAGATTCAATAGTTTCATATTTACCATTATCAATTCCAACTAATTTGTTATTTACATTTGTAACATCTTTAGCAAGTGGAATGTCATTGAATCTCCCTGAAAGTAATCAAACAATCGAAAAAGACTTGCAAGAAATTGGCCCAACAATACTTTATGCTCCATCATTTGTTTTCAAACACATTATTACATCTATTAGCTATAGAATTGAGTCTGCAACACAATCAAATTATGATAGATATATGGGTCACTACAAATTATTAATGGAAATATATGAAAGAGAAGTTGGCGGTAATGCGTCTGTAATTGATAGAATAAGAAAAACATGGATAATGCTATCAACTTTCTCCCCAGCTAAAAATGTTTTTGGATTAACAAAAATTAAACATGCGTTTGTAAGTGATGGAGTTTTATCTAAAGTTAACTTTGATTTCTTTCATGCAATAGGCGTTGAGATCCAACATTCTTTTGGCCAGGCAGTATCATGCGGGTGTATCGCTGTTCAGCCTGATCACTCAGTATCCTCAGAAAATGTAGGGTCTGCAATGGCTGGAACAGAAATTAAAATAAATGATAGTTCTGAAGTAATTTTTAAAACTGATTGTATGGCAGAGAGTCTTGATAATAATGATAATACAAACGACGGATGGGTAAATTCTGGTTTTGTAGGAAGTATAGATGATTCTGGAAATATAGTGATAAGTGGTAGAAAAGAAGACATTGTCACATTAAAATCAGGCAAACAATTTTCGCCTGAAAGTATTGAAAATTTAATATCTTGCTCACCTTTCGTAAAATCTTCTTTAATAGTTGGTAATGGCCAAGATGGAAATTCTGTTATTGTTGTAATTGATCCAAATTCAGTAAACTCATGGGCAGATAGAAAAAATATTAGATATACAGGTTACACTGAGTTAGCTTCTAAAGATGAGGTTAGAGATTTAATAAAAGAACACATTTCCTGCGTGAATGAAACATTGGAGTCTGAATTAAAAATTAAGAGATTTGTTGTTCTTCATAGAACATTAATTATGAGCCAAGGTGAAGTTTCTAAAACTATGGAAGTTATGAGAAAGAACATCGAAGTAAATTTAAAAGATGTTTTCAGCGCCATTGAGAATAATAAAGATAACTGTAAGGTAAATGATATTGATCAGTTATCATATGAATTAAATATTAATAAAATATAAAAATTTAATAAGAGAAAAAAATGACAGACATATTAAAAGTAGAAAATGTAACTCTTCAGTTTGGCGGTGTTAAAGCAATAACCGATATAAGTTTTAATGTAAAAGAAGGAGAGATATGTGCTGTTATCGGTCCAAATGGCGCTGGTAAAAGCTCGATGTTAAATGTTATAAACGGGGTTTATTTACCGCAAATAGGTACTGTTACATACGACGGTGTTGCCAGAAGAAGCATTAACCCTAGAGATGCAGCTATAGCTGGAATGGCTAGGACCTTTCAAAATATTGCATTATTCCAAGGAATGACTGTTTTAGAAAACATAATGACGGGTAGAAACTTATTTATGAAGTCTACATGGTTAGAGCAAGGTCTTAACATTGGAAGAGCAAGAAATGAAGAAAAGCAAAATAGGCTTGCAGTAGAAAAAGTAATTAAGTTTTTACAAATTGAGTCAATAAGAAAAACTCCGGTCTCAAAACTTCCTTACGGATTACAAAAGAGAGTAGAGCTCGGAAGAGCCTTGGTTGCTGAGCCAAAAATACTTCTTCTTGACGAACCTATGGCTGGAATGAATTTAGAAGAAAAAGCTGACATGTCTTGTTTTATATTGGAAATAAATAAAGAGCAAGGTATTACAACAGTAATGATTGAGCATGATATGGGTGTTGTTATGGATATTTCAGATCATGTAGTCGTTTTAGATTACGGTAAAAAAATTGGAGATGGTTCACCAAAAGAAGTAATGGCAAATCAGGATGTCATAGATGCTTACCTCGGGGTGAGTCACTAATATAGGGGTGTTAATATGGATTGGGTTTATTTAATAGAAGTTTTGGTAGGAGGATTACTTTCAGGAGTAATGTATTCTCTTGTAGCAATTGGTTTTGTATTAATTTACAAGTCTTCAGGAATATTTAATTTCGCACAAGGAACAATGCTTTTATTTGCATCTTTAACTTTTGTAAAGATGACAGAAAATGGAATAGATTTTTGGACAGCTTTATTTATTGCTGCCGGCATAATGGTTATATTTGGTGTAGCAACGGAAAGGTATGTTATTAGACCTTTAGCAAACCAAGATTTATTAGCGTTATTTATGGCTACAGTTGGTCTTGCAACATTTCAGGAAGGGTTTTCTCAGTTTATTTGGGATTCTGATGTGCATGGACTTCAAATGAGTAAATTTTTAGATATTGGATTGCTAGACCCAGCACCAATTTTTATGTCAGATCATGTTCCATGGTTAGATATTTTAATTCCAAAATTTGATATCTTTGCATCATTAGTTGCTGGTTCATTAATTGTAGTATTGGCTTTCTTTTTCCAAAAAACAAAAACTGGATTGTCTTTAAGAGCTGTATCAGATGATCATATGGCTGCCATGGCTGTAGGTATTCCGCTTCAAACTGTCTGGGCTGTTGTCTGGGCTGTAACCGGCATTATCGCTCTTGTAGCTGGATTACTATGGGCTGAAAGGGTAAGTGTTTCATTTACTTTAATCGAGGCTGTTATGAAAGCCTTACCGGTTATATTAATTGGCGGACTAACATCTATTCCGGGAGCTATTGTTGGTGGATTAGTTATTGGAGTTGGTGAAAAACTAGGCGAAATATATTTAGCCGATTTGTTTGGTGGGCAAGGTATAGAATTATGGTTTGCATATTTTATGGCACTAATATTTTTAGTGTTTAGACCACAAGGCATGTTTGGTGAAAAATTAATTGAAAGGGTGTAAATAAATGATATATAGAGAAACAGGAAATTTTGTAACTAGCTATTTTAAGGATAGAGAAATCTTCCCAATGATGTTTGATAAAGTAGCAGTCATATTAGGGCTACTTTTTTTATTTTTATACGTCCCAACAACATCAGAATATTTTTTAAGTGCGCACGTAATACCAATTTTAGCAGTAGGACTAGCTACGGTTGGTTTGAATATATTAACTGGTTTAACAGGCCAACTTTCTC
Source organism: uncultured Gammaproteobacteria bacterium (assembly GCA_913050095.1). GTDB lineage: Bacteria > Pseudomonadota > Gammaproteobacteria > Poriferisulfidales. The sequence goes on along the minus strand of CAJXAV010000003.1, from coordinate 882 downwards.
TTGGGACAGCTGGTTTCATGTGTGTAGGAGCATTTGGAACATATAACCTTATGCTTAGAGTGCCTGAGGGTCTAATGTCTTTGCCTGTCGCTTTGTTGTTGTCAGGAATTTTTGCTGGTCTTGTCGGTATAATATTCGGACTACCTGCAATAAGAATTAAAGGTTTTTATTTATTGGTTTCGACTTTAGCTGCTCAATACTTTGTTTGGTGGTTTTTTAACTCATACGCATGGTTCTTAAATTATGAATCTTCAGGTGTTGTGGCAATTGCTCCTAAGTTTTACGATTATTGGGGCTTAGGTAATTTATTAGGTGTTGATATGCAAGGTTATCCAGCTAGATATATATTAGCATTGGTCATATGTTTAGGTTTAACATACTTTGCAAAAAACTTATTAAGAAGTAACACTGGTAGAAATTTTATGTCTGTTCGTGATAGAGATATTGCCGCGAGCGTTATGGGAATAAGCGTTCCTAGAACGAAATTGTTAGCGTTCTTTGTAAGTTGTTTTTATTGTGGAGTTGCCGGAGGTATATATTCATTTTTATATATTGGTAACGTTGACCTAATGATTTATGAAATCGATAGATCATTTACAATATTATTTATGTTGATTATAGGTGGCTTAGGATCAATATCTGGCTCATGGCTTGGAGCAATATTTGTATATGAGTTTCCAATTATATTTACGTGGGTTGGTGATGTGATTTTCCAAGGAGCATTTAACACGGCTGTTGTAGAAAACGTTTCTAACATGGTTTATGGTGTATTTATAATTGCACTTTTAATTAGAGAGCCAGGAGGATTTGCAGCATTATGGGCAACTACAAAACAAAAATTAAGAATGTGGCCATATCCACACTAAAAAATAAGAGGAAAAA
>CAJXAV010000002.1 GCA_913050095.1 uncultured Gammaproteobacteria bacterium | reverse complement strand
CTCCCGTAGGAGTCTGGGCCGTGTCTCAGTCCCAGTGTGGCTGATCATCCTCTCAGACCAGCTACAGATCGTCGCCTTGGTAGGCCATTACCCTACCAACAAGCTAATCTGACATAGGCTCATCCAATAGCGACCGAAGTCTTTCTCCCGTAGGAAATATGCGGTATTAGCTCGAGTTTCCCCGAGTTGTCCCCCACTACTGGGCAGATTCCTATGCATTACTCACCCGTCCGCCACTGTACTCGCACCCGAAGGTACTTTCTCGTTCGACTTGCATGTGTTAAGCATGCAGCCAGCGTTCAATCTGAGCCAGGATCAAACTCTTCAGTTTAATCCATTATGCCAATATAAAATTGACAAAACTTTTTTTTGGAAGCCTTCAATATATTGCTATACCACCTTGCTTCCGTAAAAATTGGTGTTTACGTATTTAATTAACGCAAGCACCCGCACAAATCTGTCTAATATGTTTTTTTAAATCAGCTACGACATTAATTCGTAACTCTCACAAAAAAATCATAACATGCATCGAAAATAATGCTGTATATGACTTTTTTTATAGGATCTCATAAAAGATCGCAACGAGAAGGAAGATTATATACTGGGAATCCTTAAAGTAAAGGTATATCTGCAATTTAAGCTATTTATTTATTATTTTTACTTTTATAAATTTCTTTTTTCCAAGTTTTAGTAAATATGTTCCATCTTTGAGGACTGTATCAATTAAATTTACAGTTTTTTCATTAATTTTTAGAGCATTTTGCTCAATTAATCTTCTAGCTTCTGACGTACTTGAAACAAACCCAATCTCCTTCAATATATTTGGTAGCGGCATTGCATTTATTTCTATTAAATCTAGTTTATCTGGGTTTTTGTTTTTTTGAAAAACATTTAAAAATTCAGTTTTAGCTTCATTTGCAATATCTTTATCATAGAATTTTGAGACAATCTCAATACCTAGATCAAGCTTTATATCTCTTGGATTTATTTTATTATCATTAGCATTTTGTTTTAATATACCAATCTCTTCAAGAGTCAGCGCACTTAGTATTTCATAATACTTCCACATCAATTCATCTGAAATACTCATAATTTTTCCAAACATATCTTTAGGGCTATCATCAATTGCAATATAATTCCCTAGAGATTTAGACATTTTTTTAATACCATCTAGACCCTCCAATAATGGCAAAGTTATCACTACTTGCTTTGCATCCTCATCATTTGGTTTTTCAATAGACTGAAAATAACGCCCCATTAATAAATTAAATTTTTGATCTGTTCCGCCTAATTCTATATCTGCTTCTAAAACAACTGAGTCATAGCCTTGAAGTATTGGATATATAAATTCTTTGATAGAAATATTTTGATTAGATTTAAACCTTTTCTTAAAATCATCTCTTTCCAACATTCTAGCTACACTGTACGAACCAATAATTTGTATAAGTTTTTCTGAGGATAGTTTGCTTAACCATTCCGAGTTAAATTTAATAATTGTTTTGTTTTTGTCTAAAATTTTGAAGACTTGTTTTTTATATGTCTCAGCATTTTTTTTTACTTCAGATACAGACAAAACAGGTCTTAATTCAGTTTTACCAGTTGGATCTCCAATTGTGGCTGTGAAATCTCCAATTAAAAATATAACATTATGCCCAAGATCCTGAAACTGTCTTAATTTGTTAAGTAAAACAGTATGTCCTAGATGAAGGTCTGGAGCTGTTGGGTCAAAACCTGCTTTTATAGTTAAAGGCTTTGAAGACATTAATTTTTTTATCAAAGTATCTTCATTGATAATCTCTTCAGTACCTCTTTTAATAATATCAAATGGTTTGTTTTGCATGTTTATAATTATAGTTATGATTTAACCATAATAGTAATATATGGTAAGTTGTTCAAATATTTTATACTAATTAAAGAAAAAAACCCAAAAAATAAGAAATACTGCTTATGAAAAATATTATTTTTAAATATAAAAAATTAATAATATCTATTTTTGTAGTTTTGATTGCTATATTCCTATATAGCAACAAACCATATTCTCTGTATGAAATCCAGTATATTAGTGATGTAAACAAAAATAAGTCTTTTGAGCTGCAATCTTACTATCTTAAAAAATTTAGCGCCAATAACGAAAAATTCAATATAAAAAGGCTTTATGTTAAAAAAAATCAAAATTTAGCAACAATACTCACAAGTGAAAATATTAATATTCCAAAAGAGATTCTAACAATAAAAAAAAATAATTGTTTCGATAAAATTAATATTAATGATGAAATAATTATTAAAAGAAACACAAGAGAAAACTCATTAATAATTACAAAAAAAAATAAATCTTTCGAGTGTGTTTATAACTCAAAGAATAAGTCCATAAAAAAAATAGAAATAGATAAAGAAGAAGATTCTTTGAAACTTATATTCTTTAACAATATTAATGGTTCATTTTATAATTCGGCAATAAAATCTGGATTAAACCCAAATGAAATAATGTCGTTTGCAGATATTTTTGGATGGGACATTGATTTTTCTCTAGACATAAGAAAGGGTGATAGTTTTGGTGTTGTAGTAGAAAGAAAATATCAAAATAATAGTCTTGTAAGTAGTAAAATTAAATACGCTATATTTAAAAATAATAAAAGATATTTTGAAGCCTTTAGATACAAAGATAAATATTTTGATTCGAATGGAAATTCTATGAGAAAACAGTTTTTAAGAGCCCCAATTGATTTTTATAGAATATCGTCACATTTTAATAAAAAAAGACTTCATCCAATTTTTAAAACAGTTAGACCGCATTTAGGAACTGACTACGCAGCACCAAAAGGTACGCCAGTATATTCAACTGGAGACGGAACAATTATTTACAAAGGTAAAAAAGGTGGTTATGGTAATACAATAATTATTAAACATGGCAACATATATTCAACGTTATACGCACATTTTTCAAAATTTAAAAAGGGAACTTATGTTGGTAAAAAAGTTAAACAAAAGGAAGTAATTGGATTTGTTGGTTCTACTGGGTACTCAACAGGACCGCACGTACATTATGAATTCAGAGTTAGAGGTGTTCACAAAAATTCTTTAAAAATTAAATTTAAAAAAGGAAAAAAACTTAATAAAAAAACAATACTTAAAATGCATAATCATCATAAAGAAAATAAAGAAATATATTCTTGGTTAAATGAAAATTACAACCTAAAAAATTATGACTAGAAAAAATCTTTACATTGGAATACTGTCAGGAACAAGTATGGATTCTATAGATTGCGGCATTTTTTGTTTTGATAATCATAAATGTCAATTAATATATTTCACTGAAAATATTTATCCAACCACTATAGTAAAGTCATTAAAAAAACTTGTTAATTCAAGCAATATCGATAAGAACTTTAAAAAACTTCAGATAAATTTAGAGTTATCTGAAATTTATGGTGAAATTGTTAATAAGACTATCAAGAAAAGCAAATTGAGCAAAAACCAAATTAATGCAATTGGAATGCACGGCCAGACCGTTTCTCATGAAATGGGCAAACATTCAATTCAGATTGGTTGTCCTAAAACTCTGTCTGACATTACAAATATAATTGTTGTTTCAGATTTTCGCCAGGATGATATCCTTAATGGTGGAAGTGGAGCTCCATTAGCGCCGTTATTTCATAATTATTCTTTTAGAAAATTAGATAAAAAACGCGTAATAGTAAATATTGGCGGTATAGCAAATATTTCATTTTTATCTAATAAAAATAATGAAAATGTTTATGGTTTTGACTCAGGGCCAGGAAATACATTAATTGACGTTTTTGCAAGAAAAAAGTTTAATTTAAAATATGATGTAGATGGCAAGATTTCTAGTGATTATAAATTTTCTAAAAAACTACTAAAAATTTTATTAGACGATAAATTCTTTAAGTTAAAACCTCCAAAGAGTACTTCAACAGAGTATTTTTCTTATGATTGGGTTTCAGATATTTTAAAAGTTAACAATATAAATATTAGTGATGGTGATCTATTAGCTACATTGTCTGAATTAACCTCTCTATCAATTATTAATTCTATTTCTGAAATAGATCAAGCTTGTGATGAGATATATATTTGTGGAGGAGGTGCGTTCAATAAATCAATTATGAAAAGCTTGAAAAAATATTCAGGTGAAATGCTTCATGAGAATGTAACTCTTGACACAGTTGAAAAACTAAATATATCTTCTAAGCATGTCGAAACTGGATTATTCGCCTGGTTAGCTAAATGCAAAATAGAGAATGAAAAACTAGATTACACTAAGATAACTGGCTCTGAAAAACCTATAGTAATTGGAAGAATTTCTTAGACTATGTTGAAAATGAGGATCCGCAACCACAAGTAGTTGTAGCATTAGGATTCTTAATAACAAACTGAGAGCCCTCTAGATCTTCTTTGTAGTCGATTTCTGCACCAGTTAAATACTGAAAACTCATCGGGTCCACTAGTAGCGTTACACCATTTTTCTCCACTTTTGTATCTCCATCCTGAACATTTTCGTCAAAAGTGAATCCATATTGGAAACCAGAGCAACCACCTCCAGATACAAAAACCCTTAATTTTAAAGCGTCATTTTTTTCTTCTTCGATCAGATCTTTTACTTTGCTTGCGGCTGAATCAGTAAATATCAATAAATCGTTATTATCGTAATTAGTTAAGTCTACTTGTGTTGATTCTGACACTATTTTCTCCATTAATTCTTTAACTTACACTTAATTGTATTACTATTTTATTTAGATTCAATATCTAATTTGTATAGGTCTATCTCATCATTTGATTGACATACAACTAGCCTACCATCTATTTTTGCGCCTACTTCCATTTCTAATGATTTATAATATATATCACCCTTAATAGATGCTTCAGGGCCAAGTTGTAGTAGGTTGTAAGAATATACATTACCAATAACAGTTCCATTGATTGCAACATTTGTTGCGTCTACATATCCTTCCACCACAGAAGATTTATTAACATATAATTTTGAATCTTTGTCTTTTTTGGCAATTAATGAGCCTTCAACGGAAGATTCAATATGAATTGTTCCTTCGTAAGATATGTCTCCTTTAATAAATATATCAGAGCCTATAAGTGTATTAATTTTACTAGTCATAAATTTATATGATAAACCTAATTTAAAGTATTTTTATAATTATATATTTTTCCATTACATTTGACATCTAAATAAATTGTTTCAATTTGGACATTATCTGGGATATTTAAATTACCATCAAGCTTTAAATAATTTTTAAAGCTTATATCATTATTTTTTAATTTTAAATTTTTTTTAAATATTTTTTTACTTGTTTTTTTATTTATTCCATCGAAATAGAAACTATAAGTTCCTTTTATTTTTTTGTCGCTTGCACTAGAAAATAGTAAAAAAGAATAATTTAACAAACGATCACTATTTTCCAGTGAAGTTTTTAATTCTTCAATAGATATTATGGGGAAATTTTTTTCAGATTTTAATAAGAATTTATAATAATTTATCTCTCTTCCAAGTTGTAAAATTTTTTCATCTTTTTCATAGATATATTTTCTTACCTCTTCCGCTGTTGCAACTTTAAATTTAATAGCATCTGTGTACTTACTAAATATGTTACTTAACTCTCTATTATTTTTCTTTTCTTCTTTCAAAGACATATTACTTTCATCTAATTCTTTTTTTAATATTTTAATTTTTTCTATTAACTCAATATTAGACTTGTGTATATCAATAGAATTTTTTATAACAAATTTATTAGATTGAAAAATAAAAAGAAAGCTTATACCTAAAATTATAAAAATAATAAAAAATACCTGAAGAAAAATGATTTTTTTCTTTGCTATAAATATACTTTCATTTTTTATGAAATTTTTATTCATCTCTCAATGCAATATCTTCTTTAAATCCTAACATTATATTCATATTTTGAACTGCCTGGCCAGCTGCTCCTTTGATCAAATTATCTATAGCTGAAATAATGGTAAGTTTTTTATTATTTCTGATATGAAATGATAATTGAATATTATTTGTGTGAGAAATATTTGATATAGTTGCACAACCTTTACTACAAATATTTATAAATTTTTCTTTTTCATAGTATTTATTATATATTTTAACTATTTCTTCATGACTTAAATTATTTTTTAAGTCCACATAAATTGTTTCCAAAATACCTCTGTATATTGGGATTATATGAGGTGAAAATATCACTTCTGTATTTTCACCAGATAATTTATTTAACTCTTGTTCTATTTCAGGCTTATGTCTATGTTTATCTAAATTATAAGGTATAAAATTATTATTTATTTCATCTTTTAGTCCTGACTCTATTTTTTCTCTACCAGCCCCACTGTAACCTGATTTTGCATCTATTATAATATTTGATAAGTGTATTTTATCTTCTTTCAACAATGGTAATAACGCAATAATTGCGGCTGTTGGGTAACAACCTGGATTTGCAATTATCTTTTGTTTTTTTATTAAATCTCTATTTATTTCAGTTAAACCATAAGTTATTTTTGGCAATATATCTGCACTATCATGACTGATTCCATAGTATTCTTTCCAAATGTTATAGTCATCTAGTCTAAAATCTGCTGCTAAATCTATAATTTTTGTATTTGATTTTTCTATATTTTTAAAAGACTTAACTGCTGTACCATTTGGGCATGCAAAAAAAATTAAATCGTAATTATCGTAATTAATACTAGAAAAATCTTTTAGAATATCATCAAAATTTTTTAAATCACTGGAAAAAACACTTATTTTTTTTCCGGCATTGCTAAATGAAAATAAATCCATTATTTTTATTTTTGGATGCTTTTTAAGTAATTTAACAATCTCTATCCCTGTAAATCCTGAAGCCCCTATTATTGCTATGTTTGCCATTCTTTTTTTCTCTCTAAAATATCTTGGTTAATACATTATAAGTATACATATAAAATTAATAAGGTTCACTTTAAGGTTTTTTTGTGATTACTGCTTTTTTTCTATTCGGAAAGCATGTTTTACAAATTTCACATTCAAGTCCATGACAACTTCTAGCTTTACAGTACTCTCTACCATAAAAAATTATTTGCAAGTGAAGCTTATTCCAGATTTCTTCTGGAAAAACTTTTTTTAAATCTGCTTCAGTCTGCACTACATTCTTTCCATTTGTTAACCCCCATCTTTGTGCTAATCGATGTATATGGGTGTCTACAGGAAATGCTGGATGGCCAAAACCCTGGGACATAACAACGCTTGCTGTCTTGTGGCCTACGCCGGGAAGCTGTTCAAGATCATCAAAGCTTTCTGGAACATTACCTTGGTATTTCTCTACAAGTATATTAGATAATTCTTTAATTGCTCTCGATTTTTTTGGCGCAAGACCGCATGGTTTGATGATATTATAAATAGTCTCTAACCTTACTTTTTTCATTTTAAAAGGATTATCAGCTTTTTTAAATAATTTAGGCGTAACTTTATTAACTCTTATGTCTGTGCATTGTGCACTCAATAAGACAGCAATTAATAATTCGTAATTATTCCTATGGTTTAGCGGAATTGGAGTTATAGGATAAATTTTACTTAAAATTGTTGATATTAATTTCGCTCTATCTATTTTTTTCATATTAAATATATATTTAAGTTTAACTGAGTAAATCAACATAAATAGAAAGAAATGACAAATTTACTGTTAATTCTATTATAATTATACATATAATGTTAAATATGATGCTATTAAAAACTTTACATATTATTTTTATGACAGCATGGTTTGCTGGACTTTTTTATTTGCCAAGACTATTCGTTTATCACTCTATGACAGATGATAAAATAAGTCTTGACCGATTCGTTGTTATGGAAAAAAAATTACTTTATGGAATTATGACTCCAAGTGGTTTTTTAACTGTTTTATTTGGCATTTTATTAACATACTTCTATTACCCTGTTTATCTTGAGCAAACTTGGTTGGCATTAAAAATGCTTTTAGTAGCCATTCTTATCTTTTACCATATTTGGTGTATTAATTTATATAATGATTTTTCAAAAAATAAGAACAAGCATTCTCATATTTGGTACAGATGGTTTAATGAATTTCCCGTAATTATACTTGTTTTGATAGTTTATTTGGTTGTATACAAACCAATTATTTAATTTTCAATATATGGCATTAATTCATTTAACGCCTTCATGTATACTTCCCTTTTAAAATCAATTACAGTTTCAAGTGGCTCACTTTTATTCACCCACTTCCAAGAATCAAATTCTGGCTTATTAGAGGTTAATAAATTTATCGAGGATTCTTTAGTTACTAGTCTCAATAAAAACCAAACTTGTTTTTGACCTATACATAACTGATTATTGGTTTTTCTTTGAAATTTTTTTGGTAGATCGTATCTTAACCAATCTTTAGTTTTTCCTAAAATTTTAACATCGCTTTTATCAAGACCAATCTCTTCAAATAACTCCCTATACATAGCGGATTCAGAATTCTCGTCTTTCTCGAATCCACCTTGAGGAAATTGCCATGAATTTTCTTTATGCCTTTTACATACTAATAATTTATTTTTTGAATTACATAATATGATTCCAACATTTTCTCTATAACCATCTTTGTCAATCATAACAAAATCGATAAATTTAAATTAAAAATATATATTATATTAGTTATGCTATAAAATAAACATTATGAATATAGCTCTATTTGATTTAGATAATACTCTTATTAGCGGTGATAGCGATCACGAATGGGGTAATTTTTTGGTTGATAATAATTATGTTGACCCAATATCTTATAAAGAAAAAAACAATATGTTTTTTGAGCAATACAAAAATGGAACTCTATGTCCTAGAGAATTTGCCCAATTTTCATATCAACCACTAACAAAATTTAGCTACAATGATTTAAAAATATTGAGAAAAAGATTTTTTAAAGAAAAAATATACCCATTGATACTTCCAAAAGCAATTGAACTTGTAAACTATCATATTAACAACAATGATATATTAGCCATTGTTACATCTACAAATTCATTTATTTCAAAAATCTCTGCTGAATTTTTCAAAATTAGTCATCTTCTTGCAAGTGAGCCAGAATTTATTGATAACAAATTTACAGGTAGGCTTGAAGGATATCCATGCTATCAAGAAGGCAAAGTATCAAAAGTTAAAGACTGGATAAAACTAAATAGTTTTAACAATTATAAAGATATTTATTTTTACACAGACTCTCATAATGATATTAAATTAATGGAATATTGCACAAAACCCATTGCAGTTGATCCTGATGATAAATTAAAAAAAGTTGCAAATAAAAATAAATGGGAAATTATAAGCTTAAGATAGTCATAATAACTTTTTAATCTCGTCATCAATTTTATGGTTTTGTGTGCCAAAGCTTTTAACTTTTAAAGCGCCTAACTTTGATGATAATTCACCAATTTTTTCCAAGGGCATATCATTCATGATCCCATATATAATTCCAGCTCTATATGCATCACCACAACCAGTTGGATCTTTAGGATCATTTACTTTTGGAGTTGGGATAATCAATTTTTCACTTGATGTAAATATACTTGACCCATTTTCGCCATCTGTAATAATTAAATTTTTATTATTTTTCGAAATATCAGATGGAGTTAAACCAGTAACTTCATTAAACATTTTAAATTCATAATCATTCATTACCGTCCATAAAGAATTTTCAGTAAAAAACTTCAGTTCTTCTTTATTGAACATGGGCATACCTTGTCCAGGGTCAAAAATATATGGAACATTCATATCTATTAATTGTTTTGTATGGTCTATCATCCCTTCTCTTCCATCTGGTGATATTAAACCAAGTGTTACTGACCCATCATCCGGAATTTTTATTAAATTCGAATATTGCATAGCACCAGGATGAAAAGTTGTAATCTGGTTAGCATTTAAATCTGTTGTAATGTAGGCCTGCGCTGTGTAACTATCTTCAAAAGTTTTTATGAACTCTGTTGTAATATTTTTTGATTTCATCCAATCTATATATGGCTGAGCATCTTTACCAAGTGCACCTACAGCAAAAGCACTACCTCCAATGATAGAAACATTGTATATTATATTTCCAGCGCAACCTCCAAATTCTCTTCTCATCTCTGTGCATAAAAAAGAAACATTAACATTATTTAGCTCAGAGCCAATCAAATGATCTTCAAATTTACCTTCAAATTTTAAAATATTATCATACGCAAAAGAACCGCAAATAACAGCTTTCATAGAATACTCCAGAATTATTTATCAAAAATTTACTAGCTATACTATACTATAAATAAAGATAGAAAATATATTATATTAATATTAAATAAATGACTAAAAAAAAAGTAATATTATTAATTGGAGGGCATGACCCAACAGGTGGTGCCGGAATTACAGCTGATATTGAGACTGCACAGAATTATAATTTTCATGCAATATCAATTTTGTCATGCACAACAATTCAAAATACAAGTAAGTTTACAAAAATAAATAAAATGCCAGATAATTATTTAATAAATTGCTTTAAGGAAATTATAAAAGAATTTTCTATAGATGTAGTAAAGATTGGTCTATTGCCAAACATTAACATATCAAAAGAAGTTTTTTCTATTCTGCAACATAAAAAGCTGAATAAGGTGCCAATAATTGTAGATCCAATTATAAAATCAGGAAATAATAAAATCCTATCGCCAAAAAATAATTTGGAATTTATTGTTAAAAAAATTTTACCTGTATCTGAAATTATTACACCAAATATCAAAGAATATAAATTTTTAAAAAAAGGAAACGAAGAATTTTTTCAGAAAAATATAAAAAATATTTTAATTACCGATTATAAAAAAAATACTAAAAAAATTTATTTACATTTATTAAATAACAATAAAAATATAAAAAATTATTCAACGAATAAGGTTAGAAAGGTTTTTCATGGGACTGGATGTACTTTTTCCACATCAATTGCTTGCAATATTGGTTTAAAAAAAAGTATTGATGATTCTATTAAAATATCCTTATCTTATATGAAAAAGGTTATATTAAATTCGTCTTTAAATGGAAAAAAACAATCTTTTTTAAACAGGAAATGTAACTAGATGAAAGGTATTTATGCAATTCTTGATGAGAAAAATTTTAATTTTGATTACTTAGAAAATCACGTTAAAAAAATGATTTCTTTTAAAATTAAAATATTTCAAATTAGAATTAAGTCTAATTTTAATAAAAAAATTATTAGTACAATTTTGAAGATTCAAAAGTTATGCACACTTTATAATTGCACTCTAATTTTGAATGATAATGTTGAATTAGTTAAAGACTTGCAACTTGATGGTGTTCATATTGGAAAAAATGACAAAGATTTAATTGATTGTAGAAATTTTTTAGGTGATAAAAAAATTATTGGCGTTTCTTGTTACAGTAATTTTGATAGAGCTATTACTGCTACTAAATATAATGCATCCTATGTGTCTTTTGGAAGCTTATATAATACCTCTACAAAATTAGATGCTACAAAACTTGATATAAGTGTATTTCATAAGGCTAAGAGTATATTAAATATTCCAATATGTTTAATTGGTGGTATAAATGAAAATAACATTTTAGAAGTAATCAAATTAAATTCTGATTTAATTGCTATTTCAAACGGGTTATCATCTAATATTAAAGTTAAAAATATTACTAGTGTGTATTATGAGAAAAAATAATAATTCAAAAAAAGCTTTTTTAGATTCATCTAAAATTATACCTGGTGGTGTCAATTCACCGGTACGAGCTTTTAAAAGCGTAAATTCGCTACCTGTTTTTATAAAAAAAGGAAAAGGAGCATATATATATGATCTTGATGATAACAAATATATTGACTATATAGGCTCATGGGGACCAATGATACTTGGTCACGCTAATGAAACTGTAATAAAATCAATTGAAAAAGTAATAAAGAATAGCACTAGCTTTGGAGCTCCAACACTATTAGAAACTAAACTTGCAAAACTTATAAAGAAAAATTTTCCATCAATGGAAAAAATGAGAATGACGAGTTCTGGCACTGAAGCTACGATGAGCGCGATTAGGCTAGCAAGAGGAGTGACTAATAGAGATAAAATTATAAAATTTGAAGGTTGTTATCATGGTCATGTAGATTCATTACTTGTTAAAGCTGGATCAGGCTCTGCAACATTCGGTGTCCCCTCCTCACCTGGAATACCTAAAGATTTAACAAAACATACTTTTACATTGAAGTATAATAATATTGATGATCTTGAAAAATGTTTTATAAAAAATGCAAATAAAATTGCTTGCGTAATTATAGAACCAATTGCAGGTAATATGAATTGCGTTATTCCAAATAAGAAGTTCATAAAAAAAATTAGGACACTATGCAATAAATATAATTCACTTCTAATATTTGATGAGGTAATGACAGGTTTTCGGGTTGCTAAAGGAGGCGCTCAAGAAATTTATAAAATAAAACCAGACATTACTACTTTAGGAAAAATTGTTGGTGGTGGTATGCCAGTTGGAGTATTTGGCGGAAAAAAGAAATATATGGATCAAGTATCGCCAGTTGGTCCAATATATCATGCAGGTACACTTTCTGGAAATCCAGCAGCCATGAGTGCAGGTATAAAAACTATTGAAATTTTATCAAGAAAGAACTTTCATAAAAATTTAGAAAAAAAACTATCAATTCTTATGCTTGGCTTAAAAAAATCAGCTGATAAGTATAATATTCCTTTTCAAATTAATTATGTCGGAGGGATGTTTGGATTCTTTTTTACGGAAAAAAATAATATTGAAAATTTTGAAGATGTAAATAATTGTAATGATAAAATTTTTCAAATATTTTTTAATTTAATGCTTGGTAAAGGTATTTACTTTGCACCATCATCTTTTGAAGCTGGATTTATATCTAGCAGCCATACAATGAAAGATATAAATCTCACGATTAAAGCAGCAGAGGAATCTTTCAAAATTCTTAGTAACTATTTAAATTCTAAATAGTTCTTTTGGAATCAATAAAATCTTTAATTTTATATAGTCTTACTAAATAGTCTTCTGTTTCTAAAATTACTTGCTTATCCTTAGTTGGCATTGGAAGGATTTCAGCAAGTCTTGAACCAACCCACCCAGATTCTGTAAAGTATTTAGGGGCATCATCATGATAAAATTTTGGATATTGCTCGAGAATATTTTTTAAAAAATCTGAATAAGGCATAAGTTCTTTTGGAACATCAACAAATTTTGGTTCGTCCATACTTTCGATATCAGCAGTAATCAAATTATCTTTTTGTATGCTAGAACTTAATATTTTAAATCTATATTTCCCTCTAATAGTAATACCGAGTAGACCATCTGTCATTTGTTCCCAATCTGCTATTTTACAATATGTTCCCACATCATAAAATCCACTTTCATTATTATTAGATAGAGAAATACCAAATCCTGTATTATTTTTTACACAGTTCTTAACCATATCAAGATATCTTGTTTCAAAAATTCTCAAGGGCATATATCCACCTGGAAAAGTAATTGAACTTAAGGGAAATATTGGGATATTTGTTGTCATTATTTTGTTAACTTATTAATTATGTTAGTAGTATCACCGTTCGACATTAAAATAACAATATCAACATTTTCTGTACTTAACAGAATATCATTTGCAATGGCGTCTATATCGCAATATTTTTTAATGTTTTTAAATTTTTCGATCCATTCAATATTTTTTGAGCAGTATATAAATAAATTATCTGCTTCTTTAAATGCATCAAGGAATGAGTCCTTATGTGTTCCAGCTATCATACTATTAGACCTAATTTCAAAATAAGCATTTATTTTCTTTCCTGGATACTTTTGTCTTAGTGCTAAAATTGTTGCTTTTATTGCTGTTGGATGGTGAGCAAAATCATCATATAAAATAAAGTTCTTATTACAAACTAATTCTAATCTTCTTTTTACACCTTTAAAATCTTCTAAAGCTGATAATGATGCTTCTTTGCTTATACCAATTGTTTCAGCAGCTATCATGGCAGCAGCACAATTCTCTAAATTATGATCTCCTACTATATTTTTTACTTTGTTAATTTTATTAAAACTTTTTTTGTTTGACCAGCAACCCATTGCTAGGACATCTTCAATATTCTTATCATTTTTTTTAAATATGATATTTGTCTTCTTAGACATTGTTCTTAACAAATAATGAAACTGTTTTTTTATTTCGTAAATATTTTCAAATATATCTGAATGATCAAATTCGATATTATTTATAATCAATGTATGCGGCTTATAATGGATAAATTTTGATCTTTTATCAAAAAAAGATGTATCATATTCATCCCCTTCAATAATAAAATATTTTGAGTTTGTATACTTATAACTAATTTTTTCTTCCTCATAAATACCACCTAACAAATAAGATGGTTTTAAATTATTATCTTGAAAAATTTTTATCAACATTGAGGTTGTAGTTGTTTTGCCGTGAGTTCCTGTTACAACG
Organism: uncultured Gammaproteobacteria bacterium; assembly: GCA_913050095.1. GTDB lineage: Bacteria > Pseudomonadota > Gammaproteobacteria > Poriferisulfidales. Next base: position 62,752 of record CAJXAV010000002.1, on the reverse strand, counting down.
AATACTATTTTATCATCTAAAATGTATTTTCTTATCCATTCTGGTCCAGAAAAATATTTTTTTTTATTTTGGAGTGTGAATTCTACTGAATCATTTCCACGAGATAATGAATTACCAATTATTACTGCATCACAATTTTTTAAATCTTCCGTAACTTTTTCCGTTATATTCTCTGAAATTCCTATTTTATTTAATTGTAATGACATTGGCGGGTAATATGCTTTATCTTGACCTGTAACTTTATGTCCTTTTTCTACAGCGAGACCTGCCAGGCCTGACATAAATGTTCCGCAAATGCCTAAAATATGAATATGCAAGTTACTACCTTGTAAAGACCCAATCAGAATCTGTTGAAAGCGTTTTATTAAACTTATAACCGTTTGTGTTAAATTTTTTAAGCTCAATTGGCTTTGTGATCTTATTTTTTATTATATATCTACTCATTAGACCTCGTGCTTTTTTTGCGTGAATTCCAATAGTTTTAAAATTACCATCCTTTTTTTCTTTGAAATTAATGTTTATAAGTTTTGACTTAAGTTTTTCAGTATTTATTGATTTAAAATATTCAACAGAGGCAAGGTTTATTAGGTAATCACTATTTTTATCATTATTGATTTCTTTTGTTATTTCATCTTTCCACAAGTCATATAAATTATTATGTTTACCAATTTTTAATTGTGTGCCCATTTCTAATCTATATGGTTGAATTAAATCTAAGGGTTTTAATATGCCATATAATCCTGATAAAATTCTCAATGATTTTTGAGCAAATACAAAATCTTCCTCTTTAAAATCTGAAGCTGATATACCTTTGTAAACATCTCCTTGAAATAATAGTAAAGCTTGGTATGAATTATTTTTATTGAATGGCAAGGACCATTTTATATATCTGTCATAATTTAAAATAGATATTTTTTCACTAATATTCATTAATTTTGATAAATTACCTGTAGAATATTCTCTCAAAACTTTTATGATTTTTTTTGAATTCTCTAAATATGATGGCATTGTAAATTTATTTATTAAATTTTTGTCGCAATTTTCATCTAATTTTTTGGCTGGTGATATAACAACTAGCATATGATTTCTTTCCTCTAACATCTATATAAATGAAAGGTAACCTCTTTCGCTTTTTACACTAAACCAACTTATTAAATATTGCAAGTCCTCGGTCATTGGTTTTAAATCTTCTATATTTTCTCCTTTTTTTAAAATTCTGAAAGCTTTTGATAATACCTTGTAATCCTCGTCTTTAATTCCAGTTCTTTTTATTCCAACTTTATTCAAACAGTAATGCTTTACTGGACTCCTTCCAACTAACATAAAAGGTATAACATCTTTACTAATTCTTGATCCACCAGATGTCATTGCTAATTTACCAATTCTAACATGCTGATGTATCAATGTATTTCCTCCCAGAACAGCATAATCTTCTATCATGACATGTCCGCCAAGCATACTAGCATTACTCATAATAATGTTATTTCCAATAATACAATCATGAGCAATATGGGCGCTTACCATTATCATATTATTACAAAATACTTTTGTAGGTTTTTTTTCAGAAGTTGACCTATGTATTGTAACAAATTCCCTAATAATATTATTATCAAGAATTTTTACGTAAGTTTTCTTATTGATATCAAAACTTAAATCTTGCGGATCTGCGCCAATCACGACATGATCATATATTTTATTATTTACACCTAAATCAGTGTAAGAATATAAAATACAGTTTGATCCTATTGATGTATTATCACCTATTCTAACATTTGAATGTATAACAGAATAAGGACCTATCGATACATTATCCCCAATTACTGCACTTTTATCTATAACAGCTAGCTTTGATATTTTATTTTTCATAACTTAATAATCTTGTAAAAGTCTTCTTCATTTATAATTTTTACACCTAGTTTCTCAGCCTTTTCTAACTTAGATCCTGGGTCATCTCCAAGTATTAAAGCATATGTTTTTTTTGATACAGAATTCGAAACATTGCCTCCATTTTTTATAATATTTTCAGATAACTTTTGTCTTGAAAATTTTTTTAACTTTCCAGTTATAACATAAATTTGATTATTTAATAAATTTGTAATATTTTTATCTTTATCAATAAATTTTATTCCGCTTTCTAAAATACTATTAATATTATCAATATTATTTTTTTCTCTAAAGAAATTATAAATATTTCTTGCTGCTACTGGACCTATATCTTTTAAGTTTATAAATTGATCATAGTCTGCATTAAATATGTTATCCATTTTTTTGAATTTAATTGCAAGGTTTCTAGCTGTAACTTCGCCAACCTCATTTATTCCTAAAGAATATATAAAGTTACTTAGATTAACTTTCTTTTTACTATTTATAGAGTCCAAAATATTTTTTATAGATTTTTCTCCAAGAGTTATATCATATTCTTTTCCTGTATCCTCTCTTACTGTTGTATTAATAACAAAATTTCTTAAATTATCTTCATTTAACTTATATAAATCTGAAGAATTATTGATAATTCCTTCATCTACAAGCCTAGCTATTAGTTTATCTCCGATTCCTTGCATATCCATTGCTTTTTTACTAACAAAATGAATTATAGAGCCTTTTTTTTGTGCCGGGCATTTATATTTATTTACACATTTAATAAATGCCATATCTTCAACTTTTTCAACACTTGAACCACATTCTGGACATTTTTCTGGAAATTTTATTTTTTTACTTTTTTTATTTTTTTCAACCACGCTTATTATTTCAGGTATTACGTCTCCTGCTCGTCTTATTTTTACTTTATCCCCAATATTTATATTCTTCTTAATAACTTCATCCATATTATGTAGTGTAGCGTTACTTACTATTACACCACCTACTTCAACCGGTTCTAAGCTTGCAACAGGTGTTAGGACTCCTGTTCTGCCAACTTGAAATCTTACATTTTTAATTATTGTAGTTTTTTCTTCTGCTGGAAACTTATGTGCTATTGCCCATCTCGGAGCTCTTGACACTGCTCCTAATTCATCCTGATAGTCTAGTGAATTAACTTTATAAACAATTCCATCAATTTCATAAGGAATATCATTCCTTGTAGAAGCAATATTATTGTAATAAGTTTCACAGCCATTTTGACCAATCACGATTTCATTTAAGCTGCATATTTTAAAACCCCAATTTGATAATTTTTTTAATAATTCTTCCTGAGTTTTAATATTTATTTTAGGTGAGCAATAACCTATTGTATAAAAAAAAGCATCTAAAGGTCTTTTTGCAACGACTTTTGAGTCTAATTGTCTTAAACTGCCAGCAGCAGCATTTCTAGGATTTGCAAATTTTTTTTCATTATTTTTTGCGTTTATATCTTGAAACCCTTTTTTAGATATAAAAACTTCACCTCTAACTTCCAAGGTCTCAGGGTAAGATTTTCCAATCAATTTTAAAGGTATTGAACCTATTGTTTTTATGTTGTTAGTTACATTTTCACCTGTAGTACCATCACCCCTTGTCGCCGCGACATCAAGAACTCCATTAATGTACAACAAGTTAATCGCCAATCCATCTAACTTTGGTTCAACAGAAAATTTGAGATCATCATATTTTATACCAAGAATTTTCTGGGTTCTTTCCATATATAGCTTCAAATCTGAGGAATGAAAAACATTATTTAAAGAAAGCATTTGCTCTTTATGAATTACACTTTCAAATTTTGATAATGGTTTTGAACCTACTCTTTGTGAAGGAGAGTCTTCTGTTATTAATTCAGGATGTGCTTCCTCTATAGATAATAATTTTTTAAATAAAATATCAAAATCATAATCAGAAACTTCTGGTTCATCTAAAACATAATACTTATGGTTTAATAAGTTTATTTTGGTTTTTAACTTCTTAAGGTCATTTTTTATATTTTTAGTACTCATCTTTGTAGGATTTAGCAATATTTTTAAGATTCTTCAGTATTTTGTTACTTAACAATTCTTTATCAGAATTATACAAATTACCCTTATAACTCTTTGAGAATATTTTAGCATCATTAACCATCTCATTAAAAACATTTAATGAATCCGCTTTTACAGGTAACTGAATAAAGAAACTAAGACCTTTTATCTTAGGGCTTGTCAAATTTTCCTTATTAAGATAACCAGGTGAAGAAATATTAGTTACAGAGTATTTTAAAAATCTTTCGTGTTTATTAATATGAAATTTTTCGTAATATCCTGAATTATTAATAAATATATTATTTTCTTCCATAAAAAAATATATATCTTTTACATTGTAATATTTTTTAGCTATTGAGTTTATTATAATTAATTTTTTTTCTTCGTTTGCACCAAGAGATAATGACATTTGCTTGGGTTTATTAGTAGAAACCTTAATATCTTTTACAGATGATTGATTTTTATTTTTCGTCTTTAAATTAATATTTATATTACTATTTATATCTGACTTATTATTTGTTTTAATTTCTATATTTTTTTTGATGTCATAATTTTTTGTCTTGTATACTTTGTACTTTCTATTATTTTTACTTATAAAGAAAATATAAAAAATAATAAAAAGACCTATTAAAATTATTATTACTCTAAATTCATTATCATACACATCAATTACAACCTATAAATTTATGATTCCTCTTTCATACTCACATTTACCAATTTTGAAACTCCCTTCTCTCCCATTGTAACACCTATTAATTGTTCTACATATTCCATAGTTATTTTTTTATGTGTAATGACAATAAATTGAATTTTTTCACTCATTTCTGTAAATAAATTGCAAAATCTTTCTATGTTGGCATCGTCTAATGGAGCATCTACTTCATCCAACATACAAAAAGGTGACGGATTTAACGAGAATAAAGCAAAAACAAGCGATAGTGCTGTTAGTGCTTTTTCTCCACCAGATAACAAATTTATGGAAGTTAGTTTTTTCCCAGGAGGACTTGCATAAACTGCGACACCTGTTTTTAACAGATCATTTTCAGTCATTTTTAAATATGCTTTACCACCATTAAAAAGTTTTGGGAAAATTTCTTGTAACTTTTTATCAACTTTTTCAAACGTATCTTTAAATCTTTCTTTTGTATCTTTATCAATTTTTTTAATAGCCTCTTCTAAAGAATTTAACGCTGATAATAAATCGTCTTTTTGCATTGTAAGATATGATTTTCTTTCTTCGTACTCTTTAAACTGATCTATGGCAGCTAAATTAATTGGACCCATTCTATCTATCATATTTGAAAGTTCTGACTCTCTCTTCTTCCATCGAGATAAATCATAGTCAATATCAGCGTCAAGAATTGATTTATTATCAAATCCTAATTCCTGAAGCTGCTCTTTAATAACCTTTACCTGACCAACTGTTTCTTGAATATTTTTCTCGTCTTCTGATATTTCATATCTCAAATTTTCTAAGCTACTGAGAATATCAGATTTATTATTTTCTAATAACGATATTTTGTCAGAAAGATCAGTGATATCAGATCGTATTTTTTTTAATTCAGTATCCTTAATATTTTGAACTTTTAAATTTTCGTTAAGTATTTTTTCCAAATCAGTTAATTTATTGTCTGGAGAACTTGTATTATTTTTTAAAATTTCAATATTTCCAGACATAGACTCTAATTCACTATTGTTTAAATCTATATTTGATATTAAATTATTTATTTGAACCTTATTTGTCTCAATACTCAATTCCAAATTATAAAGAATATTTTTTTCTTGTTCATACAATTTTTGAAGTTCACTATAATTCTCTTCTAAATTTATAATTTCTTTATCTTTTTCAATGATAGTTTTATCTAAATTATCAACCTCTGACAAAGAAATTTTAATTTCATTATGTATACTTTCTAAATTCAGTGTTATTTCCTTCAACCTATTGGTCTCAGAAATGATCTTGTCATCGATATCAGATTTAATTTGTTCATTTTTTTTTGCTAATTCATATTCATTTGATTGAATAGTTTTAACTATATCTCTAATACTTGCTAAAATATCACTAATTTTTTTGGAGCTTTTAATCAAACTATCATCAATTTTATTCTTCGATAATGAATAAAATTCATCAGTTTCATTTTCGTACTCTTTTATTTTAATATCTAGTTCGTATGATTCTATTTTCTTTAGTTCTGTTAAGATTTTTTGTGAAGTATTGGAATATTCTTCAATGCTATTATTTATTCTACTAATATCGTTCTGATAACTTTCTGTTTTTTCTTTACCACTTTTTATTTTTTGTTTTGACTCAAACAGATTTTTTTTATCGTCTTCAAGAGATTGTTTTTTACTACTTATTTTACCATCTATAATTTTTTTACTATCTTCTGTATCAGAAATCTTATTTTTACTTTCAATTTTCTTAGCTTCCAAAACCTCAATATCTTTTTTTTGCTTTATTAATTGATCATTATCATTGTTTAATTTTAATCTTATTTTTTCTATTGATTCTAAAGCATTCTGATATTGCTGCTTGTTCCTTTCTACACCATCTTTTTCATATTCTATAGCTTGCTCGGTCCTTCCAACTTCACTTAATGCATCATAGTAATCCTTTTGTATTTTATTCATCTCCTCATTACTAGATTGATAGTTTATTTTATTTTTTTCAATTTGTGCACTTATATTATTTATTTCTGACTGTTTTTTTTCTAATTTTGTCTTCTTCGTTTCTATTTTTATATTTTTATTTTCAATTTTCTCTTGAAAATCTCTTATACTTATTGCCAAAATTTCTGATTTAACTGATTTTTTTTCTTCTGATAATTTTTTATATTTATCTGCCTGTATTGCTTGTCTTTCTAAGGTTTTTAATTGCTTAGAAACCTCACTAATTACATCATTTAATCTATCTAAATTTTCTTTTGTATGATTTATTTTATTTTCTGTCTCTCTCTTTCTTTCTCTATACTTTGAAATTCCAGCTACCTCTTCTAAATAAACTCTAAACTCTTCTGGCTTTGATTCTATAAGTCTTGAGGCTGTTCCCTGATTTATAATTGCGTAACTTTTTGGGCCCAAGCCAGTTCCTAAAAAAATATCTAGAATATCTCTTCTTCTGCAATGTGTGTTATTTAAAAAATACTTTGAAGCCCCGTCTCTTGTTACTTCTCTTTTTACTGATATTTCATCATATTGTGCATATTGACCGCCAATTCTGTTCTCGGTATTAGAAAATAATAATTCAACGTTTGCATAATCATTTGGTTTTCTGGTATCTGTACCATTAAAAATTACGTCATCAATGCTATCACCACGAATATGCTTGGATGTTTCTCCAAGAACCCATTTAACTGCATCGATAATATTTGATTTACCACAGCCATTTGGACCAATTATACCCGTCCTTTTTTCTGATAAGGATATCTCGGTTTTATCTACGAAAGATTTAAAACCAGAAATTCTAATATTTGTTAATCTCAAGACCTTTCCTTATATTCAATTAATAATAAGTTGTTTTGTTTTAATTCTTACTTATAATGCATAAATCATGAGTAATAGTATATTAGAAACATTTGAAAATCCAAAAGTTGATAGGGATTATACCATCAACTTTGAAATACCTGAATTTACAAGCCTCTGCCCAAAAACTGGTCAGCCTGATTTTGCTAATATATTGATTGAGTATATACCAGACAAACTATGTGTGGAATTAAAATCATTAAAACTTTACTTTGTGTCGTATAGGGATCAACCCGGATTCCATGAAGACCTAACAAACAAGATTTTAGATGATCTTGTTAATTTGCTAGATCCTAAATACATTAATATTAATGCAGAGTTTAATGTTAGAGGCGGTATCTATACATCTGTAAATGCCACACATGAAAAATAAGACATCCTATCTTTCAAATTTATTTCTCAATTCAAAGAAAATAGTAATTCCTGTTAAGTCTATTTTTTTTCTAATATAATTTGATAAATACCTCAAATAATCTTTTGAAAGCTTGTCAACATATGTGCCATGAATGATTAGTCTTATTGGATTGTTGCCTCCTTGGTGAACATATCTAATCTTTATTCTTTTACCACCATATGCAGGTGGCTGGTGATCAAATATTGCTTTTTGAATAATATTATTTAAAACAGAAGTATTAATTGATATCCTACTATTTTTATACACTTTTAATGCTGCATTAAGTAACTTTTTAATACCGATACCCTTCAAGGCTGATATTTTGTATATAGGTATATAATTAATAAATTTAAGTTTAGTATCAATGCCATAAGATAATAAATGATCTTGATAATCATCTATAGCGTCACTTTTATTTAGGGCAACTATAGCTGGTTTGCCGAGTTCCATAACTGTACCTATTAGAGATAAATCTTGATCTGTAATGCCATCTAAAGAATCAATTAATACCACAACTAAATCTGACGCTTCAATTGTTTTTAAAGTTTTAATAACTCCTATAATCTCTATATGATTTTTTGTCTTACTCTTTTTTCTTACACCAGGAGTATCTACAATATTAAACTCGTGCCCATACTTTTTTGCAGGAATTTTTATACAGTCTCGTGTGGTGCCGGGCTTATTTTGAGTAATTTGCTTATCTTTGCCTAAAAATGTATTCACTAATGTTGATTTTCCAACATTAGGTTTTCCTAGGATAGCCAAGTTAAGGTTTTCATTATTATCTAATATTATTTTATCAGGAATTTCATCAATAACTTTTTTCGAAATTTCTTTGATACCTGTACCGTTTTTCCCAGATATTAGAGTTACATCATTAAATCCAAGCTCTGAAAATTCACTAATTACTATGTCTTTTTGGGATTTATCAATTTTATTAATTGCTAAAAATATTTTTTTTTGCAATTTTCTTAAATTATTAGCAATTTCAATATCTGCGCTTACTAAACCTTCTTCAGCATCTACAACAAATATTATAATGTCTGATTCCGTTATTGCCTCATAAGTATTAGCTTCACTTATGTTACTTACATCATCATCTCTAAAAAACAAACCTGCTGTATCAACTATATAAAAATTTCTATTCTCATAATTACAGATACCTTGTTGGCAATCTCTTGTATAGCCAGGAATATCAGCGACTATTGCGTTATTTGTTTTTGTTAATTTATTAAATATTGTTGACTTACCTACATTAGGTCTGCCTACTAAAGTTGCTATGTTATTCATATTAATTAACTCTACTCTGAAACAATATTATTAATTTCATATTTTTTTAAGGAGAATTTTTTATCAAGCATGTATAACGAATCGTAATCTGCGAGAATGAACTGTATATCACTATTAACTTCTAATCTTCCTATAACAGTACCATCATTGGAATTGAATATATGTAAATAATTTTCAATATCTTTTGCTATTACAAACTCATTATAAAAAATAGGAGTTCCTTTTAATCTTTTAAAAAACTGATCTTGCTTCCACGCTGGTCTTCCAGAAAATTTTTCTATGCCCCATAAAATTCCATCATCATCAATATAAAATACATTATCTTCATTAGAATCTAATCCAAAAATAGATGATGCCTCTTTTATCCATAAAATTTGGCCTGTAAAGCAATCTATTGCAACAACACTCCCTTGGTATGATATTGCATAAAGAATACTATTATCGATGATCATGGAACCATCTATATCATTAAGTCTTTCAATTATGTTTTCGTTTTTTGGTGCGGGAATTTTAACTTGCCAATTAATATCCCCATTATCAAGGTTGTAAGAAATAATTTTACCATCATCAAAACCAACAAATAATTTTCCATCTGCAATAACCGGTTCACTCATACCTCTTATAGATAACTCTGAAGGTATTTGCGAATTAATCCATAAAAACTTTCCTGTATTTATGTTTATAGCTGAAACCTTACTATCATTTGTCCTAACATAAATTACATTCTCATTAATTTCAGAAACTGACATTACTTCGCTAGACATAACCCTCTGCCATAGTAACTTTTTATTAGAATAATCTATTGCAGTAATCGTGTCTTGCTTTGAGCCAAAGTAAATTAAATTTTCATCAACAACGATATTTGAAAATATATCTAAATTAACATCTATTGAATTTTTTACTTCTCCAGATTCCGACGAGATTATATAAACTTCTTTGTCAGTTGTTGGCAAGAAGATATCGTCATTATGTTTATAAAAATTAAGAAAAGAGTAGTTCTCCTCAATATTGCCAGAGACCTCTCTCTCCCAAATTAATTGTATTTTTACATCTGGAGTAAAAATAGGTAAGTCTGAATATGGCTTAACTTCTGGTTTAAAATAGTTTTCTACAAAATCAGGTATTAAACTTGGTAAAAAATTCTCTGTTGTTGAACATGAACTTGTAAAAAGAACTAAAAAAAGTAATATCTTTTTCATAATGAATATTAATTTTCAACAGAATTTTTTTTCATTAACAAATTTTCATTATTAATTGCTGAAGCACTAATAGCCTCGTTATAAAATTCCAAAGATTTTTCTTTATCCCCTTTAAACTTATAAATATCACCCTTAATTTCTGATATTATTTGTTTGAAAGAACTCTGCATTTCAATCATAGCCAGTACATCTAATGCATTATTATAGTCTTTATTTTGTATATGTATTAATGATATTTTAATGTATGCAAGACTATTATAGGTCTCATTAATATTTATTTTAATTATTTCATTAAGATATTTTTTTGATAAATCATAGTTTTTATTTTCAAACTCTTTTTTTGATAATATGAATTTTGATAGCACATCATAAACTGAACCATCATGCTCAGAAATGATTTTATCCTCAAATTTTTTTAAATCATCTGAAGAATTTTCTATACTTAATAATTCATAATATAAATCTGATGCTAATAAATTTCCTTTCTCAACTTTATATTGATAGAAATTCCAAGATAGAGGTATCAATATTCCTATTACTGCCCCAATAACAACAAATTTAATATTTTCACTGGCCCAAACTAAAACTTTACTCGTTATGTCTAATTTATCTTCACTCATTTTAATCCTTATTACTCTGTAATAGATGGTAAGTATTCATGGATTTTATTAATACTTACCGTATCTTGTTTGCCTGAATCCATATTTTTTATCTGGCAATTTTGATTATCGCTTTCATCGCTCCCGATTATAACACAATAGTCCGCTGATAATTTATTAGCTTTTTTTAATTGAGACTTCAGATTTCCGTAACTGTAACTAATTGATACTATATATTTTTTAGATAAATTTCTAATTGTATTAGCAATATTAAGAGAATACTGAAGATCACTTGGATTTATTATTACCATATAAAAATGATATTCTTTTTTTCCATAAATCTTATGATCTAAATATTCTAGTAATCTCTCCGTACCTATTGCAAAACCTAATGCAGGAACTTTTTTACCGCATAAATTTTCAAATAAAAGATCATACCTGCCACCAGCACAAATAGTATTTTGTGTATTTCTTTTATTATCTATATATTCAAAAACTGTTTTATTATAGTAATCCAAACCTCTAACAAGTTTTTCATCTAATGTGAAATCAATATTTTCTTTATTCAAGGATTCTAACAAATTATTAAAATGTGCTTTAGATTCATTTGAAATATATTCAGATATTTTAGGTGCTGATTCGATTATATTAAAGATTTTATCATTCTTTGAATCTAATATTCTCAAAGGATTTATTTTGATTTTATTTTTCTCGTTTTCATCAAAGTCATTTTGATATTTTTTAAAATATTTTACCAAGACTTCTATGTACTTTTTTCTATCTTTTATATCCCCAATTGTATTTATTTTTAACAATGGGCTTGTGTCTAAAATTTTCCATATAGAGTTTACTATATTTATAATCTCTAAATCTGCCTCATAACCTTCAATACCAATAAGCTCTACTCCAAATTGGTTAAACTGTCGATATCTTCCCTTCTGAGGTCTCTCATGCCTAAAGAAAGGTCCGAGGTACCATAATCTATTTATTGAATCATGCAATCCATTCTCTATTAATGCTCTTGCGCATGCGGCCGTTCCTTCTGGCCTCATTGAGAACGAGTTTTTTTTTGAATCTACAAAAGTATACATTTCTTTTTCAACGATATCTGTTCCGTCGCCTATAGATTTAATAAATAATCCCGTTTCTTCAAGTATGGGTGTTTTTATTTCATGGTAGCCAAACTGATTAACACTAGAAGTTAAAATGTCTTCTAAAGCTCTAAAAGCTTTTGATTTAGGTGGTAATATGTCTTGCATTCCTCTTACAGATTGAAATTTTTTCATTTTTATTCTTCTATTATAATCTTGCTAACATTATTCTCTGGATTCACATACGGAATATTAATTTTATTGTTATTATACTTTATATTTACTACTGTTGCGTTACCTAATAATATCTCAATGGGAGAAGCAATATTTAAGTCAATTTTGTCACCGCTTTTTACAAGGTCAAAAAAAACAATTTCGCCTTTTGAGTCAATGATTTCAGTCCATGAATCTCCAGTATATTCAATTAATAAAGTCTTTTTAAAACTATTTTTTATACTTTTATTATTTTCACTTATTTGTTTATCTATCAAAGAAGGGGTAACGGTATCATTGTTAGGTAATTCAGGTTGGCTTTTTGTTTTATTAATAAAAATTTCTTCAACTTTAATTTGTTGTTCATTACTTAAGGTATTATCTTTCGAAATTTCGATTGCTTTTTCATTTTTTGAAATAGGCTTATCAATTAATTTATTTTTTAAATCTATATTATTTTGATTGATATTTTGATTATTAAAAATTATAAAAAAAACAGAGGTTAATATTAAAAGAGAAAATATTAATTTTATTTGTGTAGAATTTTTATATTTATTCTTATCCTTATTCTTATTCTTACTCTTATCAGTTATATTTTTTTTGGTCTGGGATTTTTTTTGCTTCTTCACCTCGGGTAGGCTAATTTTCACATCTAAAAGATTTGCATAATTTATTAAATATCCCTTTAAGAACAAATAACTTTTAAAGTTACCAAAATTTCTATTTTCGATGTCTTCTATAATTTTTTTTTCTAGCTTAAGTTCTATTGATATTTCTTCAATAGTAATTCCTCGCTTTTCTCTTTGAGATTTTATTAAATTACTAGCAATTTTAAGCGAGTCTAGATTTTCCATTTAATTTTTACCTGGTTCTTTTAAAAATCTCATCACTATGAAAAAAATATTCAATTTCTACTTTTGCTGTTTCTACTGCATCAGATCCGTGGACAGCATTCTCATCTATACTTTTAGCAAAATCTTTTCTTATGCTACCATCTTTTGCTTCTGATGGATTTGTTGCTCCCATTACTTCTCTGTTTTTTAAAATCGCATTTTCACCTTCTAGCACTTGAACTATAACTGGGCCTGATGTCATGAATTCAACAAGGTTTGGAAAAAATGGTTTATCTCTATGAATATCGTAAAAACCTTCAGCTTTTTCTTTAGAAAGATGAATCATTTTTGATGCTACTATTTGCAAATTATTTTCTTCAAATCTTTGCAAGATTTTTCCTATTACATTACTTCCAACGGCGTCTGGTTTAATAATTGACAAAGTTCTTTCTAGTGACATTTTTATCTCCTTTAATATTATTATTTAGCTTCTTCTATCCAATTCATTTGAATAGATTCAAGAATTTTCTCATTTGAATTTTGTGGGTCATCATCAAAGTCTTCTAATTTACATATCCATTCATGCAAGTCTGTGAATCTAATATATTGAGGATCAACATCAGGATATTTATCCAATAAGTCGCATGCTATGTCCAAACTATCATTCCACTTTAACCCCATAATTACTTCCTCTAATGATTTTCAGAGACCATATTAATAGTATATTTTGGTATTTCAATAACTAAATCATCTTTTCCTGTTAATGATTGACAACTAAGCCTTGAATCTGGCTCAAGACCCCATGCTTTATCAAGCATATCATCTTCATTTTCTGTGGACTCCTCTAGTGAATCAAACCCTTTTCTAATGTAGACATGACATGTTGTGCATGCACAAGACTTCTCACAAGCGTGTTCTATGTCTATTTTGTTAACTAATGCTAGATCACAAATACTTACACCTTCTTCAGCATCTATGACTAATCCATCAGGACATAAGGTTTCATGAGGTAGAAATGTAACTTTTGGCATTTTAATTATACTCCTTGATGTCTGTTCCTTTCATAATTTTTTGAATATTTGAGTTCATTCTTCTTTCAACGTATGTTTCACAAACATTTTCTAAAGATTTTATCGCATTTATAATATTATCTTTATTCGAACCTTTTAATTTTTTTTCTAAATTTTCAATGGCATGAGATATCTCATTTTGTTCTTCTTCGCTCAATAATTCAGAACCATCAATATCTAAAGCAGACTTAATTGCTAGGATAACTCTGTTGCCTTCAACTGCAGCTTCTTTTAGATGTCTATTTTTTATATCTTCTTCAGCATTATCTATAGAATCTTTTAACATTTTTTCAATATCGGAATCAGTTATTCCATATGATGGTTTAACTTCTACTGATGTGACTTTTCCTGTTGTTGTCTCAGTAGCATTAATACTTAAAATACCATTCGCATCAATTTGAAATTCAAGTCTTACTCTTGCAGCTCCTGCTAACATTGGAGGGATATCATTTACTGTAAATTTAGCTAATGATCTGCAGTCGCTTACAATATCTCTTTCGCCTTGAACAACGTGTATGCTCATAGCGCTCTGCCCATCCTTAAATGTTGTATATTCCTTACTACTACTAGTTGGAATTGTGCTATTTCTTGGAATAATAACTTCAACAAGTTCTCCCATTGTCTCAATACCTAACGAGAGTGGTATTACATCTAATAATAATAATTCTTCTGATGAATTTCCTGACATTATATTTGCTTGAATTGAGGCACCAACTGCAACAACATTATCCGGATTGATATTAGATAAAGGCTCTTTGTTAAAAAAAATTTTTACAAAATTTTTAATATTCGGCATCCTTGTAGAGCCGCCGACTAATATTATCTCATCAAGATCTTGGGTTGATAGGTTTGAGTCTGACAGAACGCCTTCACTAATTTCAAGAGTTCTTTTAACTAGTCGATCTGTTATTTTTTCAAAGTCTACACGGCTAATAATTAACTCTTTATCTTTGATACCAATTTTATCAAGATTTATATTCACACTTTCATTATCTGTTAAAATCTCTTTAATTTCTTTAGCATACATAAAAAGTTCATACTTTTTTTTAATATCAAGATCAATTTTCAGTTTATTTTGGATATAGTCAGCTAATAGAGTGTCAAAATCATCACCACCTAATGCACTATCTCCTCCAGTTGCTAAAACCTTAAAGACACCATTATCTAAACTTAGTATTGAGACGTCAAAAGTTCCACCACCGAGATCATAAACCATAACTTTTGATACCTCTTTGTTATCTAACCCATATGCTATGGCAGCAGCGGTTGGCTCATTCAGTAATCTTAAAGTATTTAATCCGCATAATTTTGCCGCATCTTTTGTTGCTTGACGTTGAGCATCATCAAAATATGCAGGTACTGTGATTACACAACCCTCAATATTACCGTCTAAAGTACTTTCAGTAATATTTTTTAGATGCCTTAAAATCTCAGAAGAAATTTCTATAGGAGTCACAAGTTTATCAAAAACTTCAAACTTTAAAATATTATCATCACCATGATATTTACATGGAGAATAAAATTCATCTTTATCAATATCATTTATGCCCTTACCTATCAACCTTTTGATAGAGCTAAAAGAGATTTGATCTTCAATATCAAGTGGCTTTCCAACAGTTACAGAGGCCTTGCTATAATTTACTACTGAAGGGAATAATTCATTATTATTTTTATCTTTTAAAATATTTGGCGCTCCATTTTGTATTAGAGCAACAAGTGAATTAGTTGTTCCCAAGTCAATTCCAACATAAAATTTTTTATTATGTGGGTCTTGTGATTTTCCGGGTTCTGATATTTGCAATAATGCCATTATTTTATTTTTTCCTTTTTAAATCATTTTCAATAGATATATAAAATTTCATCTCATTTATTTTCTTTGCAGCATCGTCAAACATAAGTTCATTATATTTTCTCTCAAAGTCTTCTATACAATTTTTTTTTAGATTTTTAATATTTAATAAAAAATTTTTAAAAAGCTTCGAATCTTCTGTTAACAATATCTCTTCTGATTCCTCTCTTAATTGCATTTGTTGCATTAAGAATTCTGGGTCAGATATTGTGCTATTTTGGTTATCCATTTCATAACCTTTAATTTTTAATAGATACATACTTTTTAAATAATCATTTTTTAGAGTTTCGTATGCTTCGTTTACATATGAAGTGACTTGAAGAGATAGTCTTTTTTCATAATCAGTTGCATTTACAAATTTGTCAGGATGAAATTTTTTTTGGAAACTTAGATATCTTTTTTCAAGTTTATCAAAATCTATTTGAAAGGAGCATTCTAGTTCAAATAGTTCAAAATAATTTTTACTGAAATCTACTGACATTAGACGCTAAAACTTTCACCGCATCCACATCTTGCTTTTTCATTTGGGTTAATGAATTTAAAACCTTCGTTAAGACCTTCTTTTGTAAAGTCTAATTCTGTTCCATCTAAATATAATAGGCACTTTGGATCAACTATGATTTTTATACCTTTTTCTTCAAAAACAGTATCTGATTTATCTATTTCATCAGCAAACTCTATTACATATGCCATTCCAGAGCATCCTGTAGTTTTAACTCCTACTCTTAAGCCTACACCTTTACCTCTATTCGTTAAAAAGGTTTTTACTCTATCTGCAGCATTGTCTGTTATTGTGATAGCCATTTTTTTTATTACGCTGTTTCTTTTTTTGTTTCGTTTTTTTCATAATAATCATTTACTGCTGCTTTTATTGCATCTTCTGCTAGAACGGAGCAGTGAATTTTTACTGGTGGTAGTGCAAGTTCTTCAGCTATTTCGCTATTTTTGATTTCTTGCGCTTGTTCAACTGTTTTTCCTCTTACCCACTCTGTAAGAAGACTTGATGATGCTATTGCAGATCCGCAACCGTATGTTTTGAATTTTGCGTCTTCTATAACACCTTCTTCATTAACTTTGATTTGTAATTTCATTACGTCTCCGCAAGCCGGCGCACCCACCATGCCTGTTCCTACAGACTTATCATCTTTATCTAAAGTTCCAACATTTCTTGGGTTTTCATAATGATCTAAAACTTTCTTACCGTATGCCATTTTTTTTCTCCTAAATTTTACTTAATGAGCAGCCCACTCAATTTTACTTATATCTATACCATCTTTGTACATTTCCCACAAAGGCGATAAAGCTCTTAATTTTTCAACAGCCTTTGTAACTGTCTCAATAGTTAAATCAATATCCTCTTCAGTTGTAAATCTTCCAATAGACATTCTTAACGAACTGTGTGCTAATTCATCAGATCTACCTATTGCTCTTAGAACAAAACTCGGCTCTAATGAAGCTGATGTGCATGCAGAGCCACTTGAAACAGCAATATCTTTTGTCGCCATAATTAGTGATTCGCCTTCTACATAATTGAAACTTATATTCATTATGCCAGGATATCTATTTTCAAAATCACCATTTAGATAAACTTCTTCCATATCTTTAACTCCATTCCAGAGTCTATTTCTTAGCTGTAAAATTTTTTCATAATCTTTATTCATCTCTTCTTTAGCTATTCTAAATGCTTCACCCATCCCAACAATCTGATGCGTTGGGAGTGTGCCAGACCTTAGACCTCTTTCATGACCTCCGCCGTGTATTTGGGCCTCTAATCTAACTCTTGGTTTTCTTCTAACATAAAGTGCACCTATTCCTTTAGGCCCATAAATTTTATGAGCAGAAAAACTCATTAGGTCAACTTTCATTTTTTCTAAATCAATATCAATTTTTCCAGCGCTTTGAGCAGCATCAACATGAAAGATTATATTCTTACTTCTTGCTAATTCACCTATTTTTTCAATATCTTGAATAACGCCAATTTCATTATTAACATGCATTACAGATATTAGGACAGTATCTTCTCTTATCTCAGCTTCTAGCTTTTCTAGATCAAGAATACCATCAGACATTGGTTCCATATATGTAACTTCAAAACCTTCCCTTTCTAATTGTCTGCAAGCATCGAGTACAGCTTTATGCTCAGTTTTTACAGTAATTATATGCTTCCCTTTTTTCTTATAAAAATGAGCAGCACCTTTAATTGCTAAATTATCAGATTCTGTTGCGCCACTTGTCCAAACAATTTCTCTAGGGTCTGCATTTATTAGGTCTGCAATGTGTTTTCTACTTATACTAACTGCTTCATCCGCATCCCAGCCAAAGCTATGAGATCTTGATGCAGGATTTCCATACTTACCATCCATTGTCATAAACTCAAACATTTTGTCTGCAACCCTCTTATCAATAGGTGTTGTTGATGCATAATCTAAATATATTGGTGTTTTCATATCTTTCATTTAATACTCCGATAATTTAATCTCTTTTAAATAACTACTGTTTTTTGAGATTACTTGCTGCAAAGTCACGTCTGATAAAAAATTATTAATTTCAGCTCCAAGGTCTTCCCATAGATTATGGGACAAACATTGATGATTGTTGTTACAATTTGCTTTACCATTGCACGCTGTTGTTTCAACATTTTCATCAACTGCATTTATAACATCTGAAATAACTATTTCATTCGCATCTTTTGAAAGCTTATATCCGCCTCCCGGTCCTTTTATACTCTCAACAAGCCCACTCTTTTTTAATCTTGAAAATAACTGCTCAAGGTATGATAAAGAAATATTCTGCCTTTCAGCAATTTCTGGCAAAGAAATTGGGTTTCCTCTATCATAATAGGCAATATCTAGCATTGCTGTTACTGCATATCTACTTTTTGTAGTTAATTTCATATTTCATTAAGTCATTATTTACTTATACATCAATAATGATTAAACCCAGTAAAGTTGTCAACTATTATTTACTTACATGTTATTGATTTTATTGAGAATGATTCTCAATTGCACTAAGTATACCGCGCAAAATGTTAATTTCTTCATCAGATAAATTCGCTTTCTTATAAATTTGCCTAATTTTCCTTGAAATCATTGGTCTATCGTCTTTGATAAAATTAATTTCTTTAAGGACTATATCTAAATGATTAAAAAAATTTATTAATTTGTCATTAGTTGCTACGTCGTTTTTATCAATTTTGTTTATATTTGATAATTCATTTTTTGATTCAAATAATAATTCGTAAAGTATTATTTGTAGAGAAGATGCTATATTTAAACTTGTATAATTCTTATTTGATGGAATATGAAGACCTTTCGTACACAAGGAGAGTTGCTTATTTGTTAAACCTCTTGCTTCATTTCCTAACAAAATTGCTATTTTCTGGAAATCATTAAAATGGATTTCTTTAGATAACTCACGAGGATTAATTATTTCTAATGGTATATCACGTTGTCGAGCTGTTGCGCCAATGATTAAACTACAATCACCAATAATTTCCTCTAAATTATTTGAGACTATTGCTTTATCTAAAACATCACTCGCATTTGATGCCATTGCATAAGAAATTTCATTTATTTCACACTTTGGGTTTACTAAAAATAAATTATAAAATCCCATTGTTTTCATTGCTCTAGCAGCTGAGCCAATATTTCCCGGATGACTTGTTTCTACCAAAACTATTTTAATTTTTGAAGACTCAATCATTTCTTATGTATATATAATATTTATGATAATAAATTGATTATGTATTATAGTAACATCAATTAATAATCTTAAAGTAATAATTATGTACAATTCATATAGCCCTCAACTAAATATAGCAGCTAATACTGCAGTTCTAGCTGGTAAGTCTATAATGAGATTTTATTCAAGACTTGAAAACTTGAAAGTTATGTCAAAAGGTTTTAATGATTATGTATCAGAAGCAGATCAAGAGTCCGAAAAAATTATTACTGAATCATTGATAAAATCATATCCAAAATACAAAATTACAGCTGAAGAAAGCGGTTCAAATGATATTGTATCTGAATATGAATGGTATATAGATCCACTTGACGGCACAACAAACTTTATACATGGTATTCCCCAGTTCGCAGTATCTATAGGTTTATGTAAAAACAAAGTTCCTATTCTCGGAGTAGTTTACGATCCTTTTAAAAATGAACTTTTTTGTGCTGAAAAGGGCAAAGGTGCCCTTATGAATGATAAAAAAATTAGAGTTGCAAATTGTAGCTCATTAAAATCAGCAGTTTTAGGGACTGGTATACCTTACAGAAAAAAGGATCACTCTGGAGTTTATATTGAAACCTTAAGAACGCTTATGGATGCTAGGTGCGGAAGTATAAGACGACTTGGTGCTGCAGCATTAGACTTAGCATATGTTGCTTCCGGAAGACTAGATGGATTTTGGGAATTTAACCTTAAGCCATGGGATATAGCAGCGGGATCTATAATAGTATCTGAAGCTGGTGGTCACATAAGCGACATAAAAAATACAGACGGATATTTTGATTCAGGAAATGTATTGGCAGCAAACTTATCCTTACATCAAAGTATTATAAATGAACTTCAAGAAAATCTTTTATAAATTCAAGGTCGTTCTTCATCAATTTCAATAGTTACATCTTTGACCGAAATATTCATTATTAGCAATGTCGAACTTGCGATATATATAGATGAATAAGTTCCAATAATAACACCAACTAAAAGAGCAAAAGAAAAGCCAAAAAGTATCTCACCACCAAATAACATTAAAGAAATAAGAACTAAAATTGTTGTTAAAGATGTTATCAATGTTCTTGATAAAGTTTGATTTATAGACTGGTTCATAATATCTTCTGTATTAATATTTTCAGTAATAGTAGATTTAAAATTTTCTCGTATTCTATCAAAAACGACGATTGTATCGTTTAAGGAATATCCAATCACGGCAAGAATTGCGGCAAAAACACTTAGGTTAAATTCAATTTGAGTAATAGAAAATATGCCGATTATTAAAAACACATCATGTAATAAAGCTAAAATGGCTCCTATAGAAAATCGATATTCAAAACGAAGTGCTATGTATAGCATTATTAACATTAAAGCGATTAATGCAGCCATAATACCTTGATCTCTTAATTCTTCACCTACCTGCGCGCCTACATATTCTACCCTCTTTAAATCAAACTCATATTTATCGCCTAATTCCTGAATTAAAGTATTGCTTAGAGTAGCCTCATTAACAGAAATTATATTTGGCATTCTAATCAAAATATCTTTTTCTGATCCAAAAAATTGAACAGATGATTTTTTATAATTTTTTTCTTTTAAATGATTTCTAATATCATTTATTGGGGCACTTTCATTAAAACTAATTTCAATAATAGTACCCCCATTAAAATCAACACCGTAATTTAGCCCTTTTGTAAAAACACTGATTAAAGAGACAAATATAATAAATGTTGAAGTATAAATAGCATGTTTGTGCCACTTCATAAATTCAAAATTTGTATTTATAATTTTCATATATTTAATGCTTTTGTTTTTATATTTAAATTTCTTTCATATGCTAAATTAGCAAGAACTCTTGTGACAATAATAGCTGTAAACATTGATGATATTACTCCAATTGATAAAGTTACAGCAAAACCTTTAATAGGACCTGTTCCAAAAATAAATAAGATAATTGATGCTATAAGAGTTGTTATATTTGCGTCAGCAATTGTTGAAAATGCTTTCTTGTAACCTAATTCAATAGAAGCTAATGGAGTTGATCCATTATTAATCTCTTCTTTGATCCTTTCAAAAATTAAAACATTAGCGTCAACAGCCATTCCTACGGTTAAAACAATACCTGCGATTCCAGGTAATGTTAAAGTTGCGCCTGGTATTAAAGACATCACAGAAACAATAATTAAAATATTAAGTACTAACGCAAAATTTGCAAACAGACCAAATGTTCTATAATAAAAAAACATGAAAATTAAAACTAAAATTAATCCTATAATGACAGAGATTTTTCCTTTCTCAATATTATCAGCTCCTAAACTTGGACCAACTGTTCTTTCCTCGACTATGTACATTGGAGCTGCCATAGATCCTGCTCTTAAATATAATGCCAAATCTCTCGCTTGCTTTGGGCTATCTAACCCTGTTATTTGGAATTTTTTCGAAAGTCTTTCCTGAATCGTCGCTAAACTGATAATTTTTTCATATTTTTTTGTTACTCTTTTACTTTTTCCATTAACAACTTTATTTTCTGATTTACTTTCAATAAATAAAACTGCCATTAGTTTTCCAATATTTTCGTCAGTCGTATTTGCGAACCTTTTTGCACCGGGGCCATCTAGGGTGATATTAACTGAAGGTCTAGAATTATTATCAAAACCAGAGGACGCATCAACAATGTTTTCGCCTGTAAGTATCACATTCCTTTTTAACATTACAGGCTGACCATTATCATCATAATATAGTTTTGATCCGAAAGAACTTTGTTTAGACTCATTAGACAGATATGAATCTGAATCCTCGTCAACCATTTTGAATTCTAAGGTTGCCGTTGCACCAATAATTTCCTTAGCTCTTGTTGTATCTTTTATGCCTGGTAATTCTACAACTATTCTAGTTTTACCGCTTTGCTGTACTATAGGCTCAGCAACACCAAGTTCATTTACTCTATTTCTCAAAGTTGTAATATTTTGTTTAATAGCTGCAATTCTTAATTCATTTAAAAAACTTTCAGATATACTTAACATCATTTTAGTATTTTCTATTTTTTGTATTTCAAATGTATTTTGATAACTTTCTTCAACTAATTTTTTTGCTTTATCATACGAAATTACATCAATGAAATTAATTTCAATTACTTTTCCTGAATAATTAAAATTATTATATCTAATTTTTTCTTTTCTAAGCTCAGACCTTATGTCATTTGATAATTTTTTAGATTTGCTTTTCGATACTTCGTTTAAATCTACCTCCATAAGAAAATGCACGCCACCTTTAAGATCAAGTCCTAAGTTCATTTTCTTTGCATTAATAGAGGTCAGCCATGAAGGTACTTCATTTAAAAATGTTGGCATAGAATAAATTACACCAAACATAAATACAATTATTACCAATATTTGCTTTACAGATAAAATTTTCATATTAAATTTTATATAGACCCTTTAGGCAGTACAGTAGTTATAGAATTTTTCCTCACCTTGATTGACATTCCTGCTGAAACTTCTAATTCCACAACATCATCTTTTATTTTTATGATTTTACCCATTATCCCATTTGATACTACAACTTCAGTGCCATTGCTTAAGGATTCAATTAATTTATTATGCTCTTTCACTCTTTTATTTTGTGGTCTAATAATCATAAAATACATTATTATAAAAAATATTCCGATCATTATGACCATGCTCATTCCGCTATCAGCCGGAGTAGATTGTGCGTATGCATTATTAATTAAGTTCATAAAATTTCCTTTATTATTATATTAATTTGCTAATTACTTCTCAGATCATAAAATTCTTTTACAAATTCTTCAAATTTCCCTGCCTTAATCGAGCTTCTTATATTGCTCATTAAGTTCTGATAATAGTATAAATTATGAATAGTATTTAGCCTCAATCCAAGTATTTCTTTACAATTATCCAAATGTTTTAAATAAGACCTTGAAAAATTATTACAAGTATAACAATTACAATCTTCATCAATCGGCATCATATCATCTTTATAACGAGCATTCCTAATTTTTAAGATACCTTTTTTTGTGTATAAGAAACCAGTTCTTGCATTTCTAGTAGGAATAACACAATCAAAAATATCAACTCCTCTTAAAACCGCTTCAACGATATCTTCTGGTGTACCCACACCCATTAAATACCTTACTTTATTTACAGGCATTTTATGGGCAATATTATCCAATACTAAGTTTCTCTCTACAGATGTCTCTCCTACAGAAAGTCCTCCTATTGCATATCCGTCAAAATCAATCTCAACAAGACCTTCTAGAGATTTATCACGTAAATCATCATATACTCCACCCTGGATAATACCAAATATGTTGCTTTTTTCTTTTGTGACAGCATCCTTGGATTGTTTACCCCAAATTAATGAAAGATCTAGTGAAGATTCTGTTGTTTTTTTGTCAGCAGGATAAGGTGTGCATTCATCAAACTGCATTATAATATCTGAATTAAATTGCTCTTGTAACCATATTGATTTTTTTGGGTCCAAAAAAACTTTTTTGCCGTCAATAGGTGAATTAAAATAAACGCCCTCTTTTGTTATTTTTCTCAATTTTGACAAGCTAAAAACTTGATAACCGCCAGAATCAGTAATTATAGCTCCATTCCATTTCATAAAATCATGAATACCTCCATGTTTATTAATTATTTCTGGTCCTGGCCTAAGCATCAAGTGAAACGTATTTGCTAAAATAATTTTATATCCGAAATCACCGACCTCTGAGCCAGACATAGTTTTTACAGTTGCAGCTGTACCAACAGGCATAAAACATGGAGTTTCAATATTATGGCCATTTAAAAGAATGGAGCCAAACCTGGCTTTTTTTGATGTCTTTTGTAAATTAAAATTTATCATTATAAAATTAAGGTTGAGTCTCCATAACTAAAAAAACGGTAATCTTTTTCAATAGCATGATTATAAGCTTTTAAAATTTTTTTAGTATTATAAAAAGCAGATATCATAACTAATAAACTTGATTGAGGAAGATGAAAGTTTGTAATTAAGTGGTCTACCACTTTAAAATTATATCCCGGTTTTATAAAAATATCTGTCTCATAAAAAGTATCAGTTAAATTTTTTGACGTATAATAACTTTCTAAGGCTCTTGCAACTGTTGTCCCAACAGCAAAAATTTTTCCTTTATTATTTTTACAAATTTTTATTAAATCTGAAGTTTCTTTTGGAATACAATATAGCTCACTATGCATTTTATGATTATCAATATCTTTTGATTTAATTGTTGTAAAGGTTCCCATTCCAATATGCAAGGTTACGCTAGCAAATTTAACACCTTTATCTTTTAACTTTTTTAAAATAATTTCATCAAAATGGAGTGCTGCTGTTGGAGCCGCTACTGAGCCATTTTTCTTTGCAAATATTGTTTGATAAAAATTTTTATCATCATTATTTGGCTTTCTTCTTATATAGGGTGGTAAGGGTATCTCACCATAGTTATCTAGCAAATACTGGACTGATTTATTCAATAGCTGAATTTCACATAATGCTTCATCATTGTTTATAACTTTTAACTTAATTATTCCAGAAATAATAATATCTCCTTTTTTTATTTTTCTTGTAGATTTTAATTGGCAGAGAAAACAATTTTCACTTAATACTCTTTCTATAAATAATTCTACTTTACCGTTTGTTTTTTCTCTTTTTCCAAATATTCTTGCAGGTATAACTTTTGTGTCATTTATTATTATTAAATCATCTTTTTTTATATACTGGTCAATATTAAAAAAATAATCATCTATGAAGCTATTTTTTTTTCTATCAATCACTAAAAGTTTTGAATCACTTCTATTTGCTTTAGGGTTTTGCGCTATTAATTTATCTGGCAAAGAAAAATCAAAAATGTTTAAATTCATTATGTTATATTAATAGTGGTTATTAGCTACATGACATAATATATTATTAATAAGGAAATAAAATGAAAAAAATTTTAATATGTGGTGCTACTGGATTTATTGGTAAAAACGTAACACTTGCTCTATCTAAAAACAAAAATTATGAGGTGCATGCCGTAAGATTCAAAAGAAATGCTTATAAAACACCAAAAAATGTAATCTGGCACAAAGCCGACTTAAGAAACCCTAAATCTGTAAATAGTCTCACAAAAAATATTGATATTGTTATACAGTTGGCAGCTACAACATCTGGCTCAAAAGATATAGTTTCTACGCCTTACGTTCATGTAACAGATAACGCCATAATGAACTCATATATATTAAGGTCATGTTTTGATAACAAAGTTAAACATTTTATATTTACAAGCTGCACTGTTATGTATCCATCTTCAAAGAAAGCTACTAGTGAGAATCATTTTACAGGAGAAATAATTGAAAAGTACAAGGGTGTTGGTGAAACAAAAGTTTATATTGAAAAAATAGCAAAATTCTTTTCATCTTTAGGCTTAACCAAGCATACTATAATTAGGCACTCGAATATTTATGGCCCACATGATAAATATGATTTAGATAAAAGTCATGTATTTGGAGCCACGATTACAAAAGTAATGAACGCAAATAGTAAGCTTGATGTCTGGGGTGATGGATCAGAAATTAGAGATTTTCTATATATTGATGATCTTATCTCTTTTATAAAATTATCTATCAATAAGCAGAAATCATTTTATGAAATATATAATTGTGGATCTGGTAAAGCGGTATCAATCAAAAAGTTATGTAATTTAATTGTAAAAGGTTCAAAAAAACCTTTAAAAATAAATTTCAATAAAAATAAGCCTACAATACCTTTTGATTTACATCTAAATTGTAAAAAAGCTAGAAAAGATCTCGGTTGGTATCCAAAAGTATCCATAGAAGATGGTATTAATAAAACTATTAAATGGTGGAAAAATAATATTGCCTAATGGAAGAAAAAAGCAAAAACTGGAAAATTTTATCAAGAAAATTAGTTTATGACGGTTCACCACATATTAAAATAAGTATTGATAAGGTTAAATTACCTAACGGGAAGGTAATCGATGATTATCATAGAATAGAAATAAAGGATGCAGTAATGCTTCTTGTGAAAAATAAAAATGGAGAATTATTAACTTATAAAGAATATAGGCATGGAATTAATTGCGAATCTATAACGTTTCCTGCTGGTGGAATTGAGAAAGGAGAAAATTCAATAGATGCTGCCAAAAGAGAGTTATTAGAAGAGACTGGTTATTCAGCAAATTCTTTTGATATTATTAATGATTATATTGTTAGTGGCAGCTATATGTTTAGTAAATTAACATTTATATTGGTTTCAGATATTGAAAAAATACAAGACCCAGTAAATAAAGATATTGAGAATCCAGAAATTATTTGGATGAATAAAGAAAAAGTAAAATTAGCTCTAAAAAATAAAGATTTTATAGGTATTACTTATGCCACAGGAGCTCTACATTGGATATTAAATGAAAAATAAAAATAAAATTTGGATAACAGGCTCTAATGGAATGGTTGGTCAAGCTATCAAAAGATTTATATCTAAATCACAATCCTACAACATATTAGAATCAACAAAAGAAGATTTTGATCAAACCAATCAGTACGAAACTAAAAGATGGCTAGAAAAAAATATTCCAGATACTATTATTATTACATCAGCTCTTGTTGGTGGTATCCAAGTAAATTCAAAATATCCTTTAGACTTTTTGTATCAAAATTCTATGATAGCTTTAAATATAATTAATGGTGCTAATGAAATAAATTGTAAAAGATTAGTTTTTCTTGGCGCAAGCTGTATGTATCCAAAAAATTCAAAACAACCATTTCATGAATCAGCAATTCTTGATGGAAAGATTGAAAAAACTAATGAAGGATATGGTCTTGCAAAAATTCTTGGCACAAAATTAGTTGAATTTATGAACATCCAGCACAATAGAAAATATATATCAATTATTCCAGCTGCAAGTTATGGCCCAAATGATTGTTATGACGAAAAAACAAATCACGTAATACCAGCATTAATTCAAAAATTTCATAACGCTAAAATTAATAATAATGATTCTGTTGAAGTTTGGGGGACAGGAAAAGTAAAAAGGGAATTCCTTCACGTAGATGATATGGCATCAGGTATAATTTTCTTGCTAGAGAATTATTTTGAGAGCTCGCCAGTAAATCTTGGTACAGGTGAAGAAGTTACAATTAAAGAACTTGCAAAATTAATATCTAAAGTAGTTGACTACAAGGGTCAAATAATATTTGATGAATCTAAACCCGATGGTATACCAAGAAAAATACTAGACTCATCAAAAATACAAAATCTTGGTTGGAAACCATCTATAAGTCTTTTTGATGGTCTAGAAAAAACATACCATACTTATTTAGATAATTTTAATAAATAAAAACTATGGTACAATTCTTTTGGATTTAAAAAATTTTAGTCGTCTACAAAAATGAAAAATAATATAACAATAACGTTGCTGCTTCCAACATATAATGAGATTGATGGATTTAAGGAGATCTTTCCTAAGATTGATAGAGATTTATTCGATGATATTCTAGTTGTTGATGGTGGTTCAAATGATGGCACAGTAGAGTATGCATACTCCCAAAACATTCGTGTGATGTCGCAAATTAGAAAGGGTTTAAGTGAGGCTGTAATAGACTCAATTGAAACTTTAAAAACAGACTCAGTTATTGAGTTTAGTCTGGATGGTAATAGTATTCCTGAAAAGCTTCCAGAGTTAGTAAAAGAAATGAGGAAAGGCTATGATTTAGTTGTAGTATCAAGATATTTACCACCAGCAAAATCTTACGATGATAATATTGTAACTGCTTTTGGGAATTTTGTTTTCACAAAACTTATAAGGCTATTAGGTAATTATCCAATTACTGACTCACTTGTTATGTATAGAGGATTTAAAATATCAATTGTTAAATATCCTGAATTTAAAAAATTTCTAATTGGTCCCGTTTTTGAACCATTGACCTCAATGGTTGCGTGCAATAGAAAATTAAAAATTTTTGAAATTGCTGGTGACGAACCAGATAGAATTGGCGGTGAAAGTAAGATGAGAGTGTTTTACAATGGTGGGTGTATTTCTCTTGCAATTTTAAGAACTTATATTTTTAAATTTTTTAAAATAATAATTTAGTCTTTTATTGATCTATCATCATCAATTTTAATATATTCTTCATCAAGCTTATAAGTAAATCCATATTTTGAAATACAGTTATTTTTTGATGAAAGTGATACCCCAGTAAAGCTCAAACCATGCCAAGGACATTTAACACTATTTTTGCAAAAATTTGCATCTTCTAATGAAGCTCCTTCATGTGGGCAAACAGATGGCCAAATACAAAATTCATCTTCAGATATTTTTTTTATAATAAATGAAGTATCATCTTTTCCAAACTTATACAAATTTTTATTTTTTTCGTTATCAAGAGAATTTGATTCTACAAATTCAGATATTTTTAATTTTAAAGTGTTGCCTAAAGGTGGGTATATCGTGTTGTGCGTTAACATATTTGAACTATAATAATTTGGCGGGTCAGATCTAAAATTGTAGCCCTTTTCTCTTAATTTATACCTTTGATCTCTAATCACATAATCTTCTTCTTGAAGTCTTATATTTAATTTATAAATTTTTCTGTTTAAAAATTTATGTATAGGTTTTAAGATCCAGTGCGATGATATATGCCAATTAATTTCTAATGAACTCTTACTTTCATTTATATAACCCATTTCTATAACAGTATGGACATATATAAGACCACCGATTGTAAAAGTTTGATAATACTGACCATCCTTAACACGAACGTCCATTACATTTAAGAAAAATGGCCAATTACCCCATTTTGTAAGTGAATTTGCAAAATTCTCTCCTATAGAAATTCTCAGCTCGTCGTTATATGTTGAGTGAATATATGGTCTATGAGACTGATCCATATGGTTCCACTCTAAGTCTTTTACGGAACCAGGAGCTTCACATGAGAACTTACCACTAGAAACGGAAGTTCCTTTGCAAAAATCCTTTATTGCTTTTGATAAATAATCTTTATCTAAACTTCTCATCATATAAAAACACCTAGAAATCGTTGTAACCTTTGTTGGTAAATTTATCCTTAGGTTTCCCAATAAGTATAAATGATAAACCACATAAAATACACACAAACGAATATAAAACGCGATAAGAAAGAAAGAAAATACTACCAAATACTAGACTATTATAATTTTTATCATTTATAAAAAGCTTATAAAAATAATTATAAGAACTTTCGCCAATTCCAATACCCCCAGGAGTTATCGGTATAGAATTGGATATATAACTCAAACCACCAACAACGGTATTTTCAAAAAATCCTATAAAATTCATATTTAGTTGTATAGACATAAAGTAAAAAGATGATAAAAAAATTGTATGGCTCAATACAGAAATAAACCAACTGTATAGTACATAATTAATTTTTTTTCTATAACTATTTAAACTTTCTAAAAGTAAACAGACAAATTTTGTAAAAAAATTATTTTTATTTTTTTTTATATTTAAAAAAAATATAAGTATATTTTCATGGAAAACCATATAGATAGTCAACAAAAATAAAGAAAGGCAAAAGATTATGAATATTAAAAAATAAACTATAAACAAAGAATCATTATTAATTATTTTTTCATAATAAAAAAATCCTATAAATAAACATAAAGACAATAACGCATGGAATCCAATTATTCTAGAAATAATTACAGAAAATAAAGCTGCTGTTTTTTCATCTGATTTAACATGTGTATATAGGTACATACACCTTGCGGCGTCGCCCCCAATTCCTCCCGGCATTATTATATTGAAAAAAGTTCCAGCCATATATATTAATAAAGATTTTAGGTAAGTTATATTATACTGTTGTGCCTTTAATAGTAACCACCATCCAAAATTATGAACGGTTATAGCAATGAAAAAAATTAATATTATTAATAGAGAAAATTTGTTTAATAAAATATCTACACTTGGGAATTCTATTACGTTAAAATGCAGCATAAAAAATATAATAGAAAACACTAAGAGAAATTTTACAAAAGTTTTTGCGTGCTTCATAATTTTTAAAATATAGTTATTATAATTTCTGCACTATAATTTCAATTGAATACTCACCATCACTGTGCTTATTTGGATCTTTAATTGTAAAGCCTTCATCACATATTTTTGAATATATAACTTTATAATTTTTTAAATTCCTTTTTAATAGAGATAGTACACCTATAGTATCAGGCTCTTCATCATTTTCTATTTTAAAATAATGTTTGTGATCTAAGCTAAATCTAGACGGTAACGTTTTCTTTTTTTCATATAAATCTCTTTCAGGTAAATACAAAATCATAAATCCATTTTTTTTTATTACCCTCCACCAGTTTTTTATTGCTATATTTGGATCGTCTAAATGCTCTAAAAGATGGGATGAATACAAAAAATCAAAATCCTCATCAGGAATTTTTTTTATATATTGCGCGTCACCATCTTCTATATCCCATCCAACACAATTTGATATTAATAAATCACCACCATATCCGACATCAAGACCTTTTCCGTTACAATACAAATTAAAAAAATTTTCCTTATTTCTTCTATTTTTTGCTTTAAAAGTTTCCTTTTGCAGCAGAGTTCTTTGAAAAAATTTATATCTAAATTTATTCAGATTATAATAGGCTGTTGGGATAAATTTTAGAATACTATCAGGTAACAGTATTCTTAATATCTTTGCAATATATTGTTCAATAGACATATTAATTAACTATAAATTTAAACTACGATGAATCTTAACTATGGGACTAGACTAATTAATATGTGCTCTCTAGTCAATAAAATCTAGCTTACCCATATCAATTAAAATATCTGCTTCCTTTGATGCATTTTTTTTATATGAGTCAATATTAGTAAATAATTCTATGCTTCCCCAATTTAGATTAAATACTCCATGATCTGGCTCCCATTTACTTGGAAAACATGTTCTTGACTGCGTATAAATTCCTTTGTCCTTTAGTAGCATTACTATCGAGGGTAAAACGGGCCACTTAAATACCGTCATTGATACATTGTATTCATCTAACGAATATCTATTTTTAGTATAATTTACTTTTCCTTGAATATGATGAATTACAACTTTTTCTTTATTTTTTATTTTTGGAATAATTTCTTTATCTAAAAAATTAGATAAATAGTTCATTTCATATTGATTTGGCTCAACTAAATTTTTAAATATTGTTTGATTTGACATAAATATTGATCCAATAAAAAAACTTAATAAAATTAAACCTATAATATAATTTTCGTAAATTATCTTAGGAAATAATGAATATACAATAGAGATAGACCATAAGAAAATAAAACCTGCTAATGGAGATAAAGCAATTAAATATCTATACATAGTTGCACCATTATTACTTAAAACAAGTGGGGCTATTGTAAAGAAAACTAAACTTGAAATAGAAATGAAAATTATAAACCCAATTTTATAATTATTATTTTTTTTATAAACTGCAAATAAAGAAATTAAAAAAAGTGAGAAAATTATAATTAACATATCATAATTATCCCAAAATAAACCTGTTTTAAAGTATTGTTTTATATCCCAAAGATTTGATGTAATTCTAAAAGCATCAATTGTATGAAAAAATATTTTTCCAAAATCTCCTGATATTGACATTCCTCTTGCATGATTAGTATCTATTCCTAAAATATATGCAAAAAACTTGCCTAATAGGAAATATATAATCATTGTAGATGCTGAAAATATAAATACTTTAATAGCAAAATTTGAAATAAGTTCTTTTTTTTCTGATTTAAAATACATTAATAACGGTACAGATAATAAAAACCAAATATACATTGCTGAAGGTGGGTAAGCTGTAATTGCTGTGAAATACATTATAAATGCAGAAACATACATAAAAATTTTTGCATTTTGATCTGAGCTATTTTTTTTATACTTCCTGTGTAAAAAGTACATTAACGAAGAAATTATTATTGTGTATATTATAAATACAGGGTAAAAGGTAGCAAAAGTTATTAACTGTATGAACAATATGAATCCATACACATAATTAATATTATTATAATTTTTATTTTGTATATCCCAAAGAATAGAAAATGTTATCGCGCATAGTAAAATTGGAGCTGCCATAAAAAAATATTGATATGTTGACGACATGACTTGCATTGGCGGCAATACAAAAAGAACGATTGATAAAAATATTGCATAGAAGCTATTAATATTAAAAATTTTTAACCATTTATATAATAAAAAAGAACTTAGTGAAAAAATTCCAATTGTTGCAATCTTTACGATTTTTGCGCCAGATAAATATTCTGTAAATAGTTCAGAGTAATATATAAATATCATTGTGTAAGGTCTGAACTCGTTTAAAACAGCGTTTCCAAATAAATGATGTGTATTAATTGCTATTCTATCCCAACAAGCACTAGCCCAATCATCATGACGAAAATAATCAAATTGATATGATGGAGCAAACGCAATCATTAAGCATATGAATATGAAAGATATTACAAAAATATCTTTACTTAATATCTTCTCTAAAATTTTGCTCATTATTAGAAATTATTTTTATAAATCATTATTATAGTACTTAATAAATATTTTACTAGGAAATAAAAATATATTTAATTCTTTAGTTTCATTACGAAAACATCATAATTATAGTGCCTAATAGTTTCTATAAGCTCCCAATTTGTATCTTTAATTTTTCCATTGTTAATTTTAATAACAATATCTAAGTACATTCTAAATGAGTCCAAGGACCCTGGAGATATATTACAATCATCAGTATTTATAAAACAATTAAATCTATATTCTAAATGCTCCTTATAATCATTTGATCCATCATCATGAAGAAGTGGGTTAGCTAAAAAAATAAAATCATAACCTTGTTCTTCTATCATTTTATAAGAATTTTCATTGTATTTAGGTACGTTTACATCACCAACCCTAAAAGGTGCATTTTTAAATCTTGCTAAACTAATCATTTTATGTGGGTCAAGTCCATATTTACCTGTCAATCTACTAGACCCATCTACATATACTTTATTAAATTTATAGGTTTTATGATACTCCCTGAGCAGATCTAACGCATGTAGAGTTGCATCTTTAACCGGATCAACCTTTATAGGAAAAACATTTTTAAGACTAGGAGAAAATTTTGTATTAGATAAGCTATATAAATTTTCATCAGCAAATTTTAAATTTATTGAGTGATCAAAAAATATAAATGATTTAAATAAAATAAATAAAAACAATAAACTAAAAGATAGTTTTGAATATTTTTTAAGATTACCCAAAAGTATTAGAAATATTATTATAGTTATTGTAATAGCTGGGACATACCTCACAGATGCTGTCTGTGCTCCAAAAAGAGTTATAATTGGAAAAACTAGTGAAGATACCAAAATACCTATATAGAGATTTTGTTTAGGAAAACTCTTGTTTAAAAATAAAAATAAAATTAAAGTGATTAAAGTGAAATAAAACGTATAAAATCCGTTTGCGCTAATACTTTGGGTAATCTTTTGAAAAAAAGTTGCTTTCGCATTTAAAGATGGCAACATTTCTACTGAAGAACCAAATGTTGCGCCATAAACCCAATTTAGTAAATCATTAAATTGAAAAGCCCAAACAAGAGCGTTTAAAGAAAAAATTAACAAAAATGTAGGTAATAAAAAGTTTTCAAAATTTCTAAATTTATAAGATAAGCTTTTATAAAAAGTATTAATTTTTTTTGTATAAATTATTATAAAAATACTTACTGCAAGTAATAATGAAAATACGCATGTAAGATAAAAATATAGATTTGTTAAAAAATTAATTTGCGGGATATTTGTTCCGCTATTTAAATGTGATATGTATACAGGTTCTCCAAAATATCTGAGGTAAGGTGTATATAGAATTACGCACATAAATATTAAAAACATATAAAATATTGTTATTAAATTTTCATTTGAAAATGTTTTTTTTAATCTCCCGTAAACTAATGTAATAAATATTGGCAATATAAGTATTATTATTCCTTGAACTGGTCTTATTGAGAGAGCTAAAGTCATAGAAATCGCAAAGTATTTACTATACTTTACTTCAGAGAAATAATTTGATTTATATAGATAATATAAAGCTGGTAATAGAAAAGCTATCAAGCCTATTTCTGCAAAATTAGCAATTGCGTTGGAAAATACAGCAGGTAGTGTGCCAATAATTATTGCAGAGACTATTGAGAAGTTTTTTCTTTGCGTAAATTCCAATATGATTAAATATGAATATATTGTAACTAGAGAAATATAAAATATTCCCATTAATGCGTAAGCAACATCCCAATTCCCAAAACTTAAAAGAATAAAAGGTGAGCCTATAGCAGGAAACAGTGTAGGCTTCATGCCTCTGCAACATATTATATCGCTAAGATACCTAATTCCGGATTCAAAAAAATTATCTTTATCTAAAAAAAGATTTGCGTAGTTTGTAACAGATCTAAAGAAGAAACCGCCGCCATCACTTGTAGGCAGGCTGTTATCGAAAAAATGCCAAATTGCAATATATAAAGCAGGCACAAGTAGAAATAAAAAGTACATTTTGAAACCTAGAAAAAAAGATTTTATTTTATTTATCATTTTTATTTAATTTTAGTAAAAATATCTCTTATTAATAAATTTTTATTTTATATATATGTGTAAATTAATACCTTATATTGCTTTATTTGAAATTTTATTTATAAAATATTGCAGTTTTCTTAGATATAATACATTATAAATACCACAAATGAAAATTACGATCACAATACTTAAATTAGTTTTATTTATAATTATTATATTTTTTCTTCTACAATATAATATAGTAGATATCCCAAATTTAAGTGTTTTTACAGACCAAATTTCAAATGTTATTTTTATATTTATACTAATATCAATTAATATAATTTTAGGTGCCTATAAATGGTGGTTATTACTTCTTACATTCCAATATAATATTTCTTATAAAATTAGCTATTTATTATATTCAGTGGGTGTTTTTTTTAACAGTATTATGCCGGGTGGTTTTGGTGGCGATATTATAAAAGGTACGTATCTTTTTAAATATATTCAAGAAGATTACAGAACACAATCCATTCTGACGATAATTGTTGATAGAATTATAGGAATGCATGCACTAATTTCTTTGTGCTTATTTTCAGGTATTTATATATCATCACAATTAGTTGTAGATGAGCAATTGTCATATATTATCGATATATTGACTGCTATAACTTTTTTAATGCTAATTTTTCTTGGGGCAATAATATTTAATGCACACTATATAAAAAATTTATTTGAAAATAGAATAAAAATTAAAATCAAAAAACTTCAAAATATTATTATTAAAATTCTTAATGCTCTAGAGAAGTATAAAGAGAAAAAAAATTCTATTCTATTATGCTGGTTACTATCTTTAATAAATCATTGTGTTTTAATTTATTGTTTCTTAATTATGGCCAAAATTCTCAACATATTGTTCATTAATTTTGACATAATATCTTTTATAACCTCTGCAAGTTTACTTGCAAATTATATACCTCTAACACCTGGTGGTATTGGTATTGGCGAAGGCACGTTTAATTATCTCTTTATTTTAATATTGGAACAAAATCATACCCTTAACAATATAGCCTATGGAAGTATTTTCTTTCTGACATATAGAGTGATTTTTACTATGGCAAGTATCTTATTAGGAGGCATTTCATTTATCATGTTAAAAAAACCTGATTATAAAATTAAAAACTAATTACATAGATATAAATAAATATTAGCTATAATATTTAAATGTACTATAATGTTTTTTTAAAAAAAATATATTAATATGCAAAATATAATAGAAAATTATTTCGAAAAAGTTTCAAAAAATTTTATTCATTTAAAAAATCAGTCTAAATACATTGAAGCTGCTTCTGAAAAGGTTATACAGTCTCTACAAAATGGTAATAAAATAATTTTTTGTGGCAATGGTGGCTCAGCAGGAGACTCACAGCATTTGGCTGCCGAATTGATGGGTAGATACAAAGTTGATAGAAAACCATTACCAGCTATTGCATTAACAGTTGATACTTCAGCGATCACAGCTATCGGCAATGATTATGGATATGAAAATGTTTTTTCAAGACAGCTTAAAGGTATTGGTAACAAAGGTGATGTTTTAATTTCCATTTCTACTAGCGGAAAAAGTGAAAATGTTCTTGAGGCAATTAAAGAAGCAAAAAAAATGGGCATATACGTTGTATCATTAACAGGAATAAACGATTCAGAAATGAAAAAAATAAGTGATCTCACTATTAGTGCTCAAAGTAATGAAACCAATCATATTCAAGAGATGCATATTGCTATTGGACAATTAATATGCGGAATTGTTGAAAATGCAGTTATAGAAAATAAAATTTAATAAGATTTATAATTAAATAATATATGTATTAACCATCTAAATGAAAACATAGTCTTCTGAGATATTCTTCTTAAAAAACCACCTCCTCCATATTCAAGATAAAATAATCTTCTATATAAATTTATAAAAAATATTCTCGTTTTTGATAATCCGTAAGGTACTTTTATATCACCAATAGTGTATGTCTTTCCTTTTTTTATAATTAAATCATCTATTTTATATTCTATTTTAATAATCTCGCAGTAAATTTTAGCAGCTATTTTTTTTGCCAACTCTTGTGTCTTATGACTTTCTGAAAAACTCCATGCTTTTAACATTTTTTTTAATACTAATCGATCGTCAATAGATTGTGAGATATGTTTTCTCATATTTATATTATTGCAGGGTACATCCCTTGCGGCCCTAAAATTATTATTAAACTTATCAAAATTTTCCAAATAGAACATTACAGTCTGGTTAAATGAATCAATACTAAAACATGGTATATCACCCACTAAATCTCTCCATTTCTTTGTACAAACATCAATATCTTCCGGCATACTTATACACTGCCAATAGTCGGTATAGCTAAAATGCTTTCTCCATCCCAGCCTTAATCTAAAAATATCATCTGGAAAATAATGCTTATATTTAAGCAGTTCGACATCCCAATTCACAGACTCAAATTTCATATCATCGGCTAGAGCCAAAACAAAATACGAATTATCATCGCAATTTTTAATTAATTTCGACATTATTTGGTGCTGATTATATAAACCACCTTCGTAAATAGAATAATACTTAATTTTTAATTTTGTATTAATATTTGAACAATATTCTTTAAAATATATTTCTCCAATATCACAACCAACTAGTACCTCAATAGAAGATAAATTTTTTGCGGTAGACTCAATATTTGATATTAATTTTTTAAAATTATCTATTTTATTCGAACATAATATTATAGATATTTCTACGGAGCTAGACATTTTCTTTTCTTCCATCAAGTATTAATTCATTAATATTTTTATAATAATTGTTATATATTGAATCCACGACATAGCTTATTTCCATGCCATTAATTATTGTGCTATTTGTTTTTATACTTGAAGGATAAACATCTAAAATATTTATTTTATCATATTCTTTTTTTAAGCAACCTGAAAATCCTTTTAAACCCCACTTTGTCGAAGCATATAGTGATCTTAGTTTTTTTGTCTCAATGCCTGACATGGAATTTATATTGATAATTCCATTTAAAAAAGCAATCATACTATGTGTTAATAAAATTGGAGCTTTTAAATTTATATCTATAATTTTATTGATATAATTTATATCTAAATCTAAAAAATCTTTGTTAGCACAATGCATGCCAGCATTATTTATAAGTAAATTAGTTTTTTTTGATTTCGCATATTCGCTTAAGCCTAAAATCTCTTGATAATTATTTAAGTCACATGCGTAATAATCAATAGAACTGTCGGATGACATTGATAATTTTATTTTTTTTAATGTTTTCTCTTCTGTTCCGTGAAGTATTATTTCATGCCCTTTTTCAAAAAAATATTTCGCTAAGCTTTTTCCTAAACCTTTGCTAGAACCAGTTATTAATACTTTATCTAATTTTGGCATATTTATTTATTATATACTTTATCTGTAAAAGCATTATATCTCATATCTTTAGTATTTTTATTTTTTATAAACCATTCTATAGTATTCTTTATGCCTTCTTTTAGTGGAGTTTTTGCTATTATTCCTATACTTTTTGCTCTTTCTGTACTCATTAATCTTTTTTTATCTCCTGATGGTTTTGAGGTGTCCCAAACTAAATCGCATTTATCTGGCATTAATTCAGCAATATTTTCTGCAATTTCTTTAATTTTAACACCTTCTCCACTTCCTAGATTAATTGGCTTATTGTAGCCTTTTTCAATTACCTTCATCATTCCTAAAGCCACGTCTTTTGAATATATAAAATCTCTAATAGGCGAGCCATCACCCCATACTGTCAAAGGTCTTTCCCCAGATAAAGCTCTATTAATTAAACTAGGAATTACCATTGCATTTTCTGGATCAAAATTATCATACGGCCCATAAACGTTTGCTGGTCTTACTATAGATATTTTATCCCATTTATACTGTATTTCGTAAGCTTGCGCTTGAAGTTCACCCATTCTTTTTGCCCATCCTGCAAACCTGTCATTTTCTGAAGGAAATGTTGACCAAACATCATCTTCCACAAATATATCTGTTGGGTGATAAACACCGATACTACTTGTAAAGAGATATCTTTCAACATTACATTGTCTTGCAGCTTCCATCATATTTATTGAAAAAGTAATTGTGGGTATAAAAAAACTGGCTGGGTTTTCCATAGTCATCTTTGGAGATCCTTTAACACCAACTAGATTAAATACAATATCTTGCCCTTTACAAACATCCAAACAATTATTGAAATTTCTTAAATCTATATTTTTAAATACTACCTTGTCAGACAAATCTTTAGGCTGATCTAAAGAGACTATTGTTACTTTTGCTTCTTGCTCTAAAAGAAGATCTACTAGCGGCCTACCTATTAATCCAGTACCACCTGTAACTAAAACATTTTTATTTTTATAAAATCCCATAATTTTTTTCTTCTTCATAAACAATTTTACTTCCCTCTTCACATATCTGAAAAGGAACAACCATTTTTGTATCAAAAATTTCTATTAATTTTTTCTTTTTTCCTTCCTCACAAAAAAATAGCATAAAACCACCGGCTCCAGCTCCTAATAACTTTCCTCCAATAGCACCATTTTTTAAAGCCTTATCATAAATATTATCAATATCATTCGTAGAAACAATATCTGATATACTTTTCTTTAATAACCAATTTTTATGTAGTAATTTCCCAAATTTATCATAATTTTCACTTTGTAATAAAGACCGTGCTTCTTCAACCATATCCTGCATTTCACTTACGATCTCTACTTTGTTTTTTATATCTTCAACTTTTTTTTCCGCAACAGAAGAAGCTAGTCTGCTGATACCTGTATATACTAATACGCATCTGTCTAAAAATTTTTTTATTTGCGATTCTGTCAATAAAACTTTTTCTAACTTATAACTACCGTCTTTATTTATAATAACGTGATTAAATCCCCCAAACGCTGTTGCAATTTGATCTTGAATACCTATTGTCTCTTCGAGTTTATCTCTTTCTATATGATAAGCTTCTTTTGCTAATTCATATTCGTTTGGTTTTTTTCCATTTGCAGCATGCAAACTATGATTTAGTGCCACTGTAAATGCTGAACTAGAACCTAAGCCACTTCCACCTGGTAAATCACCAGTGTATGTTATATCTAATCCTAAATTTACATTCATAGTTTCTAGACTGTGTCTTACAATAGGATGTTTTATAGATTTTATTGAACTAACATCTTCCGCTATTCTCCAAGATACCCTATATCTTTTTTCTTGAAATGGAGGTTTAACTCTTAATGTTATATAACAGTAATGATTAATTGCTAAAGATAAGAATGAACCTCCGTGCTCACTGTACCACTCTGGATAATCAGTTCCGCCACCAAAAAAAGAGACTCTGTATGGTGCTCTTGCAACTATCATTTACTACCCCTATGATCCTTTTATAGCCATTTTTTAACAGAAGCTCTGTAAAGCAATTCACGAGTTGGAGAAAGAAATATGTCAATTATCCAGTACACGCCTCTAAATTTATAACCAGCCATAAATATTTTTATTATGTTTTTCGATGATAAAGTTAACATATAATATGCGAATAGTAACGATAAATTATGCGCCTTGAAATCTGAAAGTTTGCTACATTTATATGAAGATTCTTTATAAAGATCTAAGAAATTTTCAGCAATCTCTATGTGCTGAAATCTTATATCTACAATATTTTTTCTACTTAAAGTATTTGAGTTTTTATGGGCACACATTCTGTATAAAACTTTTTCAACTACATAATTTTTTTTGTTTAACAAACATAATCTTATTAAGTGTTCACGATCATTTGCATATAAATCATCACCAAAACGCGAGGATGTTTTTAAGTATCCATAATCTTCAAAAAGACTTTTTTTATAAAAATGTCCCATTGCGTGTTTATAAAATATATTATTTAAATTTAATTTAATATTTTTCTTTTTAAAAGAAG
The DNA here is from genome assembly GCA_913050095.1 of uncultured Gammaproteobacteria bacterium. Taxonomy (GTDB): domain Bacteria; phylum Pseudomonadota; class Gammaproteobacteria; order Poriferisulfidales. The sequence continues at coordinate 21,488 of CAJXAV010000002.1, read as the reverse complement.
ACATAATTATTTTTCCATCTTTCAGTCTTTCAATTTCGATACCATATGAAAAAATATCATACGTACTGTTTCTTAGAAAAGCATTTGATATATTTTTTAACATATCATCTTCATAATAATCATCTGAGTGCAAATACCCAATTAAAACACCAGAGGATAATTTTATTCCTTTATTTTGCGCTGAAGTCGCTCCATCGCTTTCGCCAGTTATAAAAATATCTACTATGTCTTCATTCTTTCGTATTATATCTATAGTTCCATCTGTAGAATCTCCATCTAAAACTATACATTCAAGATTATCGTAATTTTGTCTTCTTAAGGAATCAAAAGTTCTTTCTATGGTTTTAGCAGAATTATAACTTGGAATAATTACTGTTATTTTTGGAATATCATTCACTATTTCTCAAAGCCTCTACTAATTTTTCATATTGATTTTTATTTGTTATAAATTTTTGAAGAAGTTTATTCTTCTCAAGAAATTTAATTAATTTTATTATAAATTTATCAAAAATATCGACTCTGCACCATGAAATAAATAATAAATTGAATATTATACTACTTGTCAGCCAACCTTTACTTCCCCTGTGATGAAAAAACTTTAATTTTTTAAAAATATTTTTTATTGTGTAAGATATGTAATTTATATTTTTTAATTTTATTTTGTCATGCGAAATTTCATTTGCAAGTAATTCCGCTGACTTAATTGCTTTTTTTTGAATATTATAAGATATTATTTTAGAAAATGATTTATAACCAAGCTTTGCTCTAGTAATTCTTTCTTGAATACTAAGCCCTGTTAATATTTTTTCTCCTTCAAACGAAATTTTATTATCTACTATGCTCATGTTATATTCTGCACCACACATGTTTAAATAAAAAGAAACTATTTCTTGATATGTATCCGGTCCAATACAAGGACTCCAACATTTTACAGTATCAATCCATTTTTTTGAGTAAAAAGAGAAGTCTGGCTTGTAAGCACATTCCCATACATTATTATATTTTTCGTTTTTATATTGAGAGCATCTTATTCTGAAAATATTTGATTTGTTACTTTCTTTTGCATGTTTAAGTAATATTAAATCCCATTTTTTTGTGCAAATTTTTATATCATCTGATAAGCAAGCTATAATTTTTACTGAATCAGATGTTTCATTTAATAAAATATTTAAAGGCTTCCACGCATCATTAAAATTTTTAATTATATTTGATTCTATATATTTTATAGTATTATTATATTTATTATTTATAGCTTCTATTTTAGCCTTCATAAGTTGATCATCCTGATCAATATGAACAATAATTTCTAGAGTATTTGGATTACTCATATTCTCTAAAAAAGATTTAGCAAAATATTCAAACTTATTTGGTTTATTTGAATTTAAATGTAAAGAAAATATTTTGTCAACATTTTTCAAGATACGAATTTAATCCTATGTTAAGTAATTTTTTATATCATTAAAATGGTCTTTTGCTTTTTTTATATTTTCTTTATCAAAATGTTTTGGGTAAATTATTGGCATGTCTTTAAGTGAGATTTTATTCCAGTTATTATTAATTTTTTGCATCGCCCAAAATCCTCCCCACGAACTTACTTCTCCAAAAATTTCACTTATTGCTACAGTAACTCCTGGATGGTAATTTTTATTTGTTTTTGGATCTTTAATAAAGTCTTTGTTTTTATTTTCTATTGCGAAATTATAATCAATATCTTTTATTTGCATATTTAAATCATCGCCACAAATAATTCCATTGTTTTCAACTAATCTTAAAGAAGCGCTAATATCTTTTTTTACAAAATCATAAGTATGATCTGCATCTATAAATACGACACTTTGAGATTCATCTTTTAAATACTTTAAAATATTTTCACTTTGACCTCTAAAGTGTTGCGTGGTGATAGATTCGGGAACTGTGCCAATATTATGCAGAAATACTTTATATGCAAAATCTGACTTAAGCAATTCTTCCATTTCCAAAACATATTCATTCCCTTTATGCTCTTCTAAGTCAAAAAAAGGTTTCCATGCATCGACACATGTTAAGCTTCCTTTACTATCAGCATACTCTTCTAAACCCTGTGCCCATGACAACGCTGAAGCTCCAAACCATGTTCCAATTTCTAAAATCGATATATTTTTATTTTTATTTTTGATGGTGAGATACCATATTGATGCAATCATAAAAATGTGTCTAACAGGTGCACTTAAAATTGCATTTTTATGATTTAAATATGGTTTTCCGTCTTCGAAATTATCTAATATATTTTTATCAGTCATTTTTTATCTCGTTAGATATGCTTCGCCGTTTTTTTCTACCATTTTTCTCCAATAATCTAAAAGGTCTGAGATTGTTTGTTCATATTCATATTTTGGCTCCCATCCTGTGTGCTCCTTAAATTTTGAGGTATCGGGTATCTGTAAATCTGCATCTATAGGTCTTAACCTCTCTGGATCTTGTTCAATAATAATCTTATCTTTTATAGTTGATAAGCCAATAAGATCATTTAAAATTTGTTCAATTTTACAGGAATGTGTTCCACCAATATTGTAATATTCTCCAGAAATTGGATTTATTGTGACTAGCATAAAATAAGCGCGAACTGCGTCTCTTACATCAGCTATTGTTCTCATAGAATCTAAATTTCCTACTTTTATAATTGGCTCTATTAATCCTTTCTCCGCCATTGCAATTTGCTTAGCAAATGTTGATTCTGCGAAAACATCTCCTCTTCTGGGGCCAGTATGTGTAAACATTCTTGTCGTCATAACTTTCATATCATATGCTTCTGCATAAAATCGCCCAACTAAGTCTGTTCCAATTTTTGATATTGCATATGGAGATGCGGGGTGAAATGAACACTCCTCGTTTATTGGAAGTTTTTCTTTAGGCACTCGTCCAAAAACTTCGGAGGAAGCGCAAACATGAATAATTGAATTGCGTGAATATTTTTTTAAAGCTTCTAGTAAAGTTGAAGTTCCAGATATGTTTGTTGCGTACGTATCGAGAGGTGCATCAAAGCTTGTTTTTGGATAGCTTTGAGCAGCAAGATGAAAAGTATAATCTGGTTTTATATTATCAACAACTAAGTCTATTGATTGAGAATCTCGTAAATCTCCATAATGCAAAAACACTCTTTCTTTTTTATTTATATTAGATATTAAATTTTCAATATTATCTAAGGGGCTTCTCCATCTAATTAAACCATGAATTTCCCAATCCGTTTCTTCAAGAAGAAACTCGGCTAGATGTGAACCAACCATACCTGTTATGCCTGTGATAAATGCCTTCATTATTTTACTCTTAAGCTAATAAACTCTTTAATTTTACCAGTAACATAATTTATTGCATCACCTGATAAAGATTGATGAACTCCGACCGAAAAACCATTATCCATAATATGGTCAGAATTATTTAGTTTTCCAGATACCCTATGCTCAAACAAATCATTTGCAGGTTGTCTTGCTAAATTGCCTGCTATTATTGGTCTTGTTTCAATTCCATTTTTATTTAGAAATTCGCATATTTCATTTCGAGTGAAAAAATCGTCATTTTTTAGTATCATTGGGAATCCAAAATGAGTGTTTTCTGCATTTTTTGTTGTAATTTGAAAACTAAAAAAATCACTTAGACTTTCAAGCTCGGCAAAATATTTTTTCGCATTATTCTGTCTTGATTTTATGAAACCATCAATCTTATCAATTTGTAATAAACCCATTGCAGCTTGCGGCTCTGTTATTCTTAAATTATAACCATCGTTAACAAATAAAAATTTAGGATCAAAATCTTTATAAAGATTTGTCCATTTTTCTCTATTCTCTACTTGTCTTACCCAACCATGTGCTCTAACTATTCTCATCATCTCAGCTAAATCATGGTCATTTGTGACACAAATACCGCCCTCAAGTGTAGTAATGTGATGGGAATAATAAAAACTAAAACTTGCTATCCTACCAAAACTTCCAACATACTTATCTTTGAATTTTGCACCCATAGATTCACAACAGTCTTCTATTAGCATTAAATTATGTTTTTTACATATTGATAAAATGTCATCCATTTCACATGGATTTCCATAGATCGGGACAGAAAAAATTGCTCTTGTTTTTTCAGATATTGCATCTTCAATTTTATTGCTATCCATATTAAAAGTATTTAAATCACAATCAACATATACAGGAACTAAGCCCATTTGTATTACAGGCCAGACAGTAGTTGACCAGGTTAATGCTGGCAAAATAATTTCATCACCTTTTTTAAGATTATCTTTTGTTAGTTTACTTGTTAAAACTGAAAGCATTAATAAGTTTGCAGAAGATCCTGAATTGTTTGATACACCGTGACCATAAGAATATTTATTGCAGTATTTTTTTTCGAATTCTTTTACTTTTTCCCCCATAGTTACTCTGGTTGTAAGCATCTGATTTGTAAATGCAATAATTTCGTCTGCGTTAAAAGTTGGCTCATGAAGTCTTACGACTGGATTATCAATATTAAATTCATTACTTTCATTATCATCCCAACAATTTTTTATTGCATTTTCTAATTTTTCTTTATTATTCATAATCAAAAAGGTCCTTTAAACGAGTTAATTTCTTCCCTAGAAATTTTTTCTGGCTTCCAATTTTTTTCTCCATTACACATAATATTAGCTTTTATTGCGACACCTTCTGGATCTGGGTAAAATCCATCCTCCAAAACTCTTGTTGTAGGACAAGGTGATTCTAGGTAACCCATCCTATCAAGCTTTAAATTTGAACAATTAATTCCAAGGTCAGCAATAATCTCAGAAGAAAATCCACATGTAAGCCAACCATTATCTACAACTAAAACTTTTTTTGTTTTATTTGCAGATTTTCTAATCAAATCATAATCTATTGGTGACAAACTTACAGGGTCGATTACTTCAGCACTAATACCTATTTTTTTTAATGCTTCTGCAGCTCTTATACAATCAGTTACAGTATAACTTGCACCGACCAAAGTAATGTCGGTACCTTCTATTAAAACTCTTCCTTTACCAAATTCAACCTCATATAAATTATTTGGCACATAACCAGTATTTGAATACAACATTCTATGTTCTACAAAAACTACAGGATTATTGTCTCTTATACTTGCAATCAAGCAACCTTTTGCATCATGTGGAGTTGTTGGCGCTACAACTTTTATTCCAGGAACATGCATAAAATAAGAATGAAAAGCTTGACTATGTTGAGCACCTTGCCCCCAACTTCTTCCAATTGCTGCTCTAACTACAAAAGGAACTGAGTGTTCACCAGACGACATATATCTTAGTTTTGCTGCCATATTAACAAGTTGGTTCATACATAGCAGAAGAAAATCCATTCTTTGGTGAACATAAATAGGTCTTAATCCTGCTAGGGCTGCTCCTATACCAACTCCAGTCATTGCATCTTCAGATAGTGGCATATCAAAATTTCTTTTTTCGCCAAAGATTTTATGAAGATCTTTTGATGTTCCATAATGGCCTTTCTGATCATCAACACCTAATCCATAGACAAAAACGGAATCATTATTTTCCATCTCCTGATAACAGCCCTCATATATTGCTTGTCCGTAATTAATTTCTTTTAAGTTATCCATAAACTTCTTCCGTGATTTCAGATGTATCTGGGAAAGATGATTTTTCAGAATATTTTATTGCTTCATTAATTTTATTATCAACTTCATCATTTATTTTTTTTACTTCTTTTTCTGACAACATACTTTCTAGTCTTAGCAAATCATCATTTTTAATAGCATTATCAAGCTCATCATCTGATCTAAATTTAATATGTCTATCTTCACCAGGACCAACATGATCTCTCCATCTTGTTGTTAAGCATTCAATTAACATAGGTCCATTTCCATTTTTAATCTCATCTAATGATTTATATGCAGCATTATAAAAATCTTTAGTTGTAAGACCATCAACTTTGGATGCTTTCACACCAAACGCGTTTGCTCTTTCAGATATTGAATCATTCAACATTCTTTTACTTTGGTGTGTATAGATAGCATATTTATTGTTTTCGCAAACAAATAGAATTGGAAGGTTATGCAGACTTGCAAAGTTAAGGGATTCCCAATAAACGCCTTCGTCTACCGCACCATCACCGTGATAACAAATAACAATTCCTTTATCGTTTTTATATTTTTGTGCAAAAGCATAGCCTACTGCTTCAGGGATCGCAGATGTAACTATGGCAGATGTTGTCATAAAATTTACTGACCAATCGCTTAAATGCATAGAGCCAGCTTTTCCTCTTGAAGATCCATCAATTTTTCCGTACAGTTCGGCCCACATTTGATTAAGATTTCCCTCTCGCGCTAAGTAATGCGCATGTCCTCTATAATTACTAAATACAATATCATTGTCATCAAGAGCCAAACTAACTCCAACTGCTATAGCTTCTTGCCCAATAGATAGATGCACTGGGCTTTTTATTTTATCTGTATCATATAATTCGATTATTTTTTCTTCACTTCTTCTAATCAAATAAAATAAATGATAGGCTTTTTTTATATCAAATTCTTTCATATTGAAATTGGTTTTTCTGAAAAATAGTGTCCAGGCTGAAACAACATTTTTTTTCTTCCTGTTGTCTTATATTCTCTTGAATATTTTTTTAGACTACTTTCAGTTATTATCCTTATATCTAAACTTATTCTTGTTATCTCTGTACGATTATTTTGAGTGCAATGTAAGCACCTTGGATCGAAAACAATGAAATCACCATAATTCATATTTAGCGATGAAGACTTAGTTTTTAATTCTTTAATCCAATCTGCATTATATTGTACATTTTCTGCAAATAATTCAAAGTCATAGTTGCACTTTTTATAAAAATTTAAACTATCACTTAATGGGGTAATTCTCATACTATTAGAATCATATACTTGTGTGAAAGGTATCCAAACATTATATTCATAAGGAGGGTGGCCAAGCATAATATCGGTATGATATCTGTCTTCCCATTCGTAGCCCTTTTGAAATGGAAAATGAAAACGAAATGTTGGAACCTCTTGAAAATATATAGGCTCCAAAAATAAATTTGCTACATAATTTTTCAAAAATTTTATGTATTCTTTTTTAAAATCTTCAGATATATCATAGAAATTTACAGAAACCTGATTTTGCTCGGTATCATCTAAAGTTTTTTTTGAATCATTTAAGCATTTATGTAAATTTTCAAGGGGATTATCATATTTATCAAGCTCTTCTTTTTTTGCTATTCCTTTTACAACTAATTCATTTTTTAAGATTTCTTCGAAAATAATTTTTTTAGTATCGTACTTTCCTTGTACATTCCAAGAACTGAATTTTTCTTGTATAGAGCTTTGACTTAGAAAATCTTTCATAAATAATTTCTGATCTTTTTTAGAATCAAAAATTACAGTTTTACCCATATGGCCTCTTATAATTTTTTTATCAATTATTGAATTCATAGATTAAACGGTATCGTCTAACGTAAATGGAACTCTTTGTGCATATGATCCTGACCTAAAATCAGTATGCTCTTTCAAGTAGGTGCATAATAGTGCATATCTATTGTTATCAGAATTATTTGTATTTGATGCGTGTACAAGCCAACTATGTATTAATAAAACACTACCTTTTTTTATAATTGGTGATTCTTTATTATATTGTTCTGGAACAACAGTTTTTCTTATTGTGGCGTTTGGATCTTGGTTGTCATGCTTTGATAAACCTGTGTCAACTGTTTCAAGAGCCTCCTCATTATGAGTTTTTGGCCAAATAATTAAACCACCATTATTTTTATCTACATCTGTTAATGCACACCAAGCTGATATAAAAGAATCAGATGAAGCTTTAACATATGTATTATCTTGATGAGGGTTAAAACCTACAGTTTTTGGCGGCATAAAGAAAAATTCAGTTTGAAGGCCTAATGCCGTATCTTGGAAATAAGAATTGATGAAATTCAATAGCTTTTTATTTGACATAAATTTTTGAATTATCTCTGAACTCTTATGAATATTCATTAATGGAGTTAGATCATCAGATGGGCCTAAAACTTGATGAGCATGATTTACAACTTCATTGCATTCCTCATCATTATAAATATCCTCTAGAATAAGATAACCATTCTCTTTAAAAAACTCTAATTTAAGTTCAAGATCCTTTATTTGCATGGTTTACTCTAATAATTTTTTATTAATATTATCCTTTAAATTTAATAAATTATCCAGTCCATTGTATTTAATGCTATAAATGTCAAAATTATTTGCGCATTGTATATCGCTATCTCTGTCACCAACCATAAGCATGTTTTCTTTTTTTAAATTCCATTTTTGAAATATTTTATCTAACATACCCGTTTTTGGTTTTCTATTATTGCTATCAATCTTATATTCGTCAATACAACCGTCTATATGGTAAGGGCAATAATAAAATTCATCTATATGAGCGCCTTTCTTTCTTAACTGTTTTTGCATTTCACAGTGAAATAAATGCATATCATTTTCTTTAAAAATTCCCTTAGCTATCCCAGCCTGATTTGTAGCAACAAAAACTAAAAAGTTTAAATCATTTAGATATTTTATTAGAGATATAGCGCCAGGTTTCCATTTTAAATCTCGAACTTTATGAGTATATCCATTATCAATATTCAAAGTACCATCCCTGTCAAAAACTACAGCTTTTTTAGCTTTTGACCAATTTGACTCATTTGCAAATTCTAAACTTTCTGGTGTACCTATATCAATAAAAAAACCTTTAATTTCAGACCCAGCAACTCTTTTATTTTTAACAAGTGTTGGAAGAATATCTTGCTCGAATGATAAATTCTCTAATTCATATTGTGAAAGAATTTTTTTATTTAAGCAATATACGCCTCCGTTAATAAAGCCTTTTTTTGAATTTTTATTTTTTTCCGTAAAACTAATAACTGTATTTTTATCTAGATTTACACTTCCATACCTACTACAGTCATTTTCCTTAACTAATGCCATAGATACATCATAATTATTATTAAAATTTTCAATTATTGATAACCAATTTCCATCGATTATTGAATCTCCATTCATTAAAAAAAAATTATCATCTAAATATTTGTAGGCATTAATTAGAGCTCCTCCAGTTCCTAGGGGAATTTTTTCTTTAATAATTTTTATTTTGATATCCGAAAAACTTTTTGTATCAAAATAAGAATCTAAAATATTAGCGGAATGACCCGCTAACAATAAAACTTCTTTAAAGCCAAAATATTTTATTTGTTCAATAAGATGAAGTAAAAAAGGCTTATTATTTACATCCAGCATAGGTTTTGGGAAATTTTTTGTAATTTCCCCCAGCCTTGAGCCTTTGCCGCCTACTAATATTACACACTGCTTCATTATTATCTTCTAAATCGGTTATATATTGTTAGATTATAATATATTTAGCATTTAAAATCAGAGCTTTAATAATAATTACAATATCTTTATACTTAATCACAAATAGTTAAATAAATAATTTTATGATGAAAGAAAAAAATACATACAGTTTCAAAAAACTTTTATCTATTCACCTTCAATCAAATAATCCTAAAAACTTTGAAGATTTTGTAATATCCATGGAGGAAAATATCAAAGAACATGATCTTATTGAGATCATTGTAAAAATTGATGATGATGATATTGCAATGAACAAGTTATTAGAAAAACTTGTTTTGAATTCTAAAATTAATGTTAAATATATATCAACTCCACTACTTGGAAGCTTTGCGGATTTGTGGAGATCCATGAATGATATGCTATTAGTTTGTGAGAAAGACACATATTTTTTATGGAATATGAATGATGAAATGCGCATACCAATAAAAGAATGGGATCAGATTCTAAAAAAATATGTAAAACTATTTCCTGATGATCTTTATAGATTAAGAACTTCATGTTTCAGAAATAGAAATTATGCGGATATATGGGAATGCGGTTTTTCACCGGAAACTTCAGCAATCACTACAAAAAAATGGATTGATATATGCGGAGACTGGAATCCAACATTAGGTCCAGATACTTTTAATCAGCTAGTAGCTTACTTTTTTTCATACCATGATAGATTTAACAAAAATAAAGAAATAAGAGATATAGTGATAAATGATTTTACTTTTGAAGGAGAAGGAGCTTCACTCGGACTTACAAGGAAACAAAAAATGAAAAGACTATCTGACACGATAGATCCATGGTTTAAATTGTTTTCATATAAAATTCTTACAGAGGCATCAAGACGATCGCAGAAAATAAGAGCAAACATATATTTAGAAAGTAAATTGGTGGATAAAAATTATGAAAAGCCAATTATTGTTGACAAATCAAAAAAAATAAAAATACTACACCCAATATCTAAAAAAGTTTTAGCTATTTTTCCCTATAAAATTTCACGAATAAAAATATTATTTAGAAATATTATAAGATCATTTCAATATTTTACATATGCTGGTGGTGGTGTAGAAAGGAGAAATATTTATAAATTTCATAAAAAAATATTTTCATATATTTACTTTATCTTATTAAAAAGAAAAAAAATTAATATAGTTCAATTTTTTAGATATTTATCTATTACTTATGTAATGTTTGCAAGAAAAAAAACATTACTTTATCATATAGCAAGAGGAGTTTTTCATTTTTTTAAAATTTTTATAATCAATATTCCATCTTTAGTTTTAAAGTTACCATCATATATTATAGTTGACATTCTCGTAATCTTTAAGAGATCAAATCCTGTTAAATATAATAGTGTCAGGTTAAAATTTCGTAAAATGATTGAATACTTCTATGATTATCGTACTGCAAAAAATTATGAATCAGATGCAACTTATTTTCTTTCAAAAATTAATTATGAAAAATTACATAAAAACATATCTTTGATTGAAAAAAATATATCAAAAGATAATTTTACATTATACGTAAAAATTTTGTTAATATCTAAATTTTATAATATAAAACTTGAAAATATATCTAAAAATTATGAGATATATGAAAATCAAATAAAGAAAATTAATATAATATTATCAAATTTGGACGATCACATGGATTCGATAAAAAATTTAGACAGAATTATTTATAATAAGTGGAATTATAATTTAAGAGAATTTGTATAAAATATTATTATTTTCCTCTCCACACAAGTAGGCCATATGCTTCATGATATCTATCACCAAAACCAATTCTAAGCTCTTCCAATATTTCCGCTTTACCTTCCAATTCAAGTTGCTTAATATCTGTTAGGAAATTTCCAAGATAATTTCTTTTTTTATGATAATTCTTTGCAAGAGTATCAAATAAATTATCTTTGTTGTAATACTCGTATATGGGCTCTAAATGAACACACAACACCTTTTCGCTTTGAAGTTTGTGCAAAAGATTTTTATAATTTCCTCCTAGTTGCTCCAAAGCATGAAAACTTAATACAGTAGAATCATTTTTTATAGATAATTCTTCATATCCATTCATATCTAACATATTAAATTGAACTGCTTTTATGTCTCTTTTTGTAAATTTGCTTATTTCATTAACTATTGGAAGTGATGCAGATGCCCAATCACTTGCTGTTATTTTAATGTTTTTATCAATAGTTGAAGCAGCTAAGAAAGTTCCACTGCCTGTTCCACAACCTAGCTCTATTAAACTGGAACTGGTTTCCGCATACCTTTTTAAAATAATTTTTCTTATTATTTGATCATATTTATATACAAAATTGTCAGTTATACCTTTAATGTATTGACCATCTAGCCTCATAATATTGTGATGATCAAAATACTGAGGCATTATTTTTTCTGGGCTAAAATCATTTTTTATTGAAGCCAGAATCTCACCCCAGCCTTTTTCCCAAACTTCATTATTATTTTCTCCAGAAATTCTTAAATCACTAGAATTTATTTTATTTATAATAGATTGAATAATACTATCTCTTTCATGCCCAACTAAAACTTCATACTCAAGAATATTAAGACCATCTACAAAAATTTCATCAAAATCTTTTTTTGTAATAGAAAATTTATCACATATATAATTCTCACCAATAAATTTTTTTTCAGATAAAATATCTCTATTAGTATTATCCATTATATTTTTAGAAAATATTTCTACTGGATATGATTTTGTATAATTATTTTTTTTGAAATCACCATGTAAAGTTTGTTCTGTTGATAAAATCTTTGAATCACCATATTTTTTCCAATCTGGAATTGAAATAAAATATGGTTTTCTATTTTCATCCTCATATGTGTCAGAGGAAACCTTTTTTTTTGGTATAAATCTAAAATCTAAAGATATTCTTATTGAGCTAGAATTTTTATATGTCTCGTGAAGCAAAAATGGGTCGACAAATATCCATCCTGAATCGTCATACTTAAAATGTATTTCTTTAAGAGATTTAATTTTATTATTTCCTTTATTATAATCGTCTAATGTTTTTACAAGATCTTTTGGAAATTTATCAGGCTCAAAAAAATTAATACCTATCTTTTTGTAATCACCAAAAATATGAAGAAATACTATAATTGCTCCTGATGGATCACCAGCCCAAATATCTGTATGTTTTTTTGTGGATGCTCTTGGTCTATCGTCAGTTTTAAAATCATTACTTTGAAGTCTAATATTTATTGGAAACTGAACCCTATCTATTTTATCGTTAATATTATTTTTTTCAAATTCATCAAATATTACTTTTTGCAATTTGTTAAAAGACATTAAATTTTCTTTTTTAGGCACCACTAAACCGTTTGGTGTAATGTTAGGTAAATTTTTTATTTCTTCTTGATAATTTTCGAAAAAGTTCTCATTTATTATAATCTCTGCATTTTGACTTGATGATGTTATGCAGTCCCAGAAATAATACATAACTGCATTTTTAAGATTATGAATGCTTTTTTTGCTTATTGAACTTACTTTTATTAATTTTTCATCATGAATACAATTTATATTCTCAAGTAAAGAGTCCATTCTTTTTTTTCTGATTTCAAAATCTATATTATTTGACATAAATGTTCTCTTATACTTTTAAGTATCAATTTTTTAAGTATCAATTTTTCCAGTTATTGAGATAGTGTATTTTGGTTTTATACCTGCATTACAAGCCAAATGATACCTTAAAGGCTCCCAAGTTACTGCATCTCCAGCTTTCCAATTTGACACCACACTATTTCCTACTTGAAAAAAGTGCCCCCAGTGCCAGTTTTCTGGAAAAATTAGATGCCTACGTATATTTTTAAATTCTTTTTCACTTCCAAAATTAAAATGCCCACTTTTTAATCTTTGGTAAGTATCAAAATGCCATGGATTTACTGTGCCAGGTACCTGCATATTAACACCTAAATATGCTTCTTTAAGTCCTTTTTTCTCAGCTTGTTTCAATAGAGATTCTGCCCAATATGGTTTATCGTTATTATCTATTTGAATTTGCTTGTATTTAGTATTTTCATTATTGTAACCATGTGAACGATGATCTAATTTAGTCCAAGCTAATACATTATTTTCATAGTCATCTTCTTCTTCTTTAAAACACCAAACACAGTCTGAAAAATCTACGGAATTAACCGCATCTTTAATATCTGGCAACCAGTTATCTTCAATTATGTAAGGACTTATATTAACTGCATCCTTTATATTTGATGTTGGGTCATAATGCCAATTTCCTAGGGACATCATTTTTTCGAGTAGTTTTTTATAAGCCATAATTATATTATCCTATAAGGCCTTAAAATCTGCAATTCGATTTTATTTTCATGACAATATTCTTTTAAAATTTTTTCTGAAATTAATTTTGTTATTCCATTGAATCTAAGATTATCATTTTTATGAAAAAAGGGATCAATGGTTTTATCTACTAGTTTATTTTTCGTAAACAAAAATTCTTTATAAAGTTTTTTACCCATTAAGTAATCGTCATTAATAAAATTTATTATTTTATTAATAATAATATTAGATTTCACCGTATCTTCCCTATTGGTTTTATTTAATACATTTTTATAAACGGCAGCTGACGATAAAAATAAAATTTTCTCTAATTTATCATTACAATTAAGCAAATTTACCAGAATGCTAATATCTAGATTTAGTGTATCAAAAGATCTTATCTTTGGATTACTCATTGGATTTCTACTTACAGCTAAATGAATAATTTTTTTAAATTTTTTTTCTAAAAAAAGTTTCTTTACATGATTTTTTGATGATAAATCAATATTAACAATATTATTTTTGATAGAGAAATGCTTACTTTTATTTGTAAAAAATATATTTTTTTCGATATTCTCTGACTTAACTCTTTCAAACAATAATTTACCTAAAAAGCCATTTCCACCAGTTACTAAAATCATATAAATTCTCTAAAGTTTAAGTTGGTAAGTTCTTATGAAAAATCTTTTTCATAAATCTCTCTGGCTTTTTCAATTTCTCCATAATAACTTATTTTTCCATTTTTCATATATATTGCTTTAGTGCATAATTTTTTTATTAATTCTAAGTCGTGTGATGCAAATAGCATTATTGAAGAATTATCCATTATTTCCGTAATTTTATTTCGACTTTTTTTAGAAAACTCTAAATCACCTGTAGAAAAGAATTCGTCTATTAACAGTATATCAGGAATGCTAAATAAGGCAGATGCTAACGCTAATCTTGACTTCATACCTGATGAATACGTTCGCATTGGTAAATCAAGATATTCGTCTAGCCCAGTAAAGTCGTGTGCAGTCTGCATAATACTTTTTTTATCTTTTATCGATTCTCCTCTTATTACTTTCGAAAGTATTATATTTTCATAGCCGGTAGCGTCATCTACAAACCCAAATCCCAAATCTATCATGCTGCTGACTTTTCCGAAAACGTCAATTTTTCCGTCAGTTGGTGTATATATTCCCGCTAATAACTTTAAAAGAGTTGTTTTGCCAGATCCATTTGGGCCGATTATTGCAATTTTATCACCTTTTTTTATATCAAGATTTATGCTGTCTAAACCTCTTACAATTTTTCTCTCTAAGTTACTTCTAGTTTTCATGATACCTAATTTTCCAAAATTAGTTATTTTATTCCTAAACGATAAATCTAAACCTTCGTATAATGGAAAATCTAGAGAGACGTTGTTTAATTTAATGTAAGAATTCACTTTCTAAACCCAAAAAACTATTCTATTTCTTTTTGCAGAGTAAACAATAAGAAATAATAATAGTTGTAAAATAGTTATAATTATCGCTCCATACCAAACATAAATATCAAATTTATCGCCAATTAAATCATTCCTAACGATTCCAATAAAATAAGTAAAAGGATTAATATAGATATAGTTAATATACTCACCAAGCATTTCAGGCTTCCACAATACAGGGGTTAAGAGAAGCATTGGTGCCATAAGAGCTTTAATGGTTGGTTCAACATCTCTATAACGTGCAGAAATTATTCCTATAGTTGCAGAGTATAAGACAGAATTGATAAAAATTAGAAAAATTGACAATGGTAACGTTAAAATTACTCTAGGGTTTATTTCAGGTTGCATAATAATTAATAGGATAAATATTAATGGCAAATGATGCAGAAATAATAATAAATTCAAATATGACTTTCTAAAAACATAAAAAATTGGTGGTGTGGGATAGGTTTTAATCAATAATGCTGATCCAGAAAATATTTCTGGTCCATCATTTACTATAGAAATTATCCATGTCCAAATTATAAAACCAGAAAATAAGTATAAAAGAAAGTTTTTCCAATCTAAATTAAAAATTGTACTCCATAGTAAGCATAAGACCCCTGCAGAGATTGCCATACCAACTACAACCCACCATGGACCAAGATATGTTTTACGATATTTTAATTTTAAATCAAAGTAGGCTAAATATGACCAAGAATAATAATTTTTGACAGAGTAGACTAAATCTAATATTGCAGAATTATTTCTTAAAATACTCATTTTTTATTTAACCTCAAGGAGCTTAATAAATTTTTCTTGGGAAGAAAGGCATATTAAAATTATTATAAATATACCAAGTATATTATCATAAAAAACCGAATTCGATAAACAAGAAAGAAATACTGTTAAAAAAACAATATTAGAAAATAGTGATTTTTTATCAGTCGTATACAGTGATTTTAAAAATAATAGAAACAGTATGAAACCAAATATCCCCAGTTGGCTTGCGATACTGACAAATTCATTGTGTGGATTATTTGTTACAAGCTCTGGAAAATACTTAAAAGTATTATCAGCTTTATAGAATTCTTTTACAGATTCTTTATAAGATCCTACGCCATTACCAAAAAATGGATTTTTTTTGATTACATCAAAACCAACATTAGCCCATAAATATCTGTAACCTACCGATGAATCTATATCATTATCTTTTATAATTTTAGCAACATCATTTGACGCTACTTCTACTCTTTTAACAAAATTATCGTTAAAAGCTGAAAAAAATAAAGGTAATAAGATAAAAACAGATAAAAATGCAAAAAAATTAATATTTTTAATTTTTAAAGAAAACAAAAAAAGTATTAGCATTACGATAATATATGCTGATCTTGAGTCTGTTAAAAAAATTATATTGATAAACGATATAATTGATAAAAAGTAATATATCTTACTATTATTATTAAAACCTAACAAAATAGTAAATAAAAAATACACGGATAGTATGATTCCATGATTAATATAATTTTGAAAGATAGTTGATTTACCACTAGTTATACTTGTTTCTATCGGACTGAAAGTTACATAATTAAAAATGTTATAAAAAATATTAAAATCAAAAATGTTAAAGTATTTTGCATACGATAAAGCAAGAATAATAGTACAGCCGTTAATAAAATACTTCATTACTAATTTTTCATTGTTATTAACTTTTAAATTGTAATAAAATATCGGTATTAATAAAAATTTTGAATACTTTTTTATAGTATAAATTATATCATTTAGTTCCGCGATACTGTATAAAGCAGAAATTAACAATAAAAAAAATATTGCAATACTATAGATTTCTATTTTTTTTTCAAAAAAAATCTTATAGTCTTTCCTTTTATATAACTGAAAAATAACTGATAAAATTATTAATACTATAAGAATATTTGTTGCGGCTGTTGATATAAGTAAAAAGAATGCTGCTAAAGGTAAAAAATATATGTGTATGTCTTTGAAATTATTTTTTATAGTATTCATACTAATTTCTTATTTAAATCCTTAACTAAATTTTTTATTCAATATTATATTCTCGTTTCTTCCTGGGCCATTGGATATTATATCGATTGGAACATTTAAATAATCCTGTATTTTTTTTATATAAATTTGTGCATTTTTCGGCAAATCTGAAAATTTATTAATACCTTCAATACTTTCATTCCAACCTTCAAAATCTTCATATATTGGTTTATCGTCTTTATATTCTGTGCATATTTTTATTTTTTTAAATGTGTCTAAAACGTCTAGCTTTGTTAAACATATACCTGTAAACCCGTTTATGATAATTGATCTTTTTAGCGCAACAAGGTCAAGCCATCCACATCTTCTTTCTCTTCCAGTAGTTGCACCAAATTCATGACCCCTTTCCGATAATATTTTGCCATTCTCGTCAAACAATTCTGTCATAAATGGTCCTGAGCCAACTCTTGTTGTGTAAGCTTTTACAATTGCCAAAATATAATCTAATTTCTTAGGAGACACTCCAGATCCAGTAAATATTCCCCCTACAGTTGTATTTGAAGATGTTACAAATGGATATGTTCCATGGTCAATATCAAGTAACGTACCTTGTGCACCCTCAAAAACTATTCTTTTATTATCTTTGAATGCATTTTCAATATATTCTGGGACATCTGCAATATAACCTTTATAAAAATCATACTGAGAAATTAATTTTTCACACATCTTTTCAGGGTCAAAAGTTTCTGAATTATAATAATTTTTTAAAATATAATTATGATAATCTAATAATTCCTCGATTTTATTAAATAGTTCTCTGTCATTTGATAAATCTCCTAATCTTATTCCTCTTCTAGAAATTTTATCTTCATACGCAGGGCCTATCCCTCTTCCTGTTGTTCCAATTTTTGCTTTACCTTTTTTTACTTCCCTTGCTTTATCAAGTGCTATATGAACAGGAAGAATTAAAGGACAACCATTTGATATAATTAATTGATTATTAACATCAATATTATTTTCTTTTAATATCTCGATTTCTTCAGATAACGCATCTAAAGATAAAACTACTCCATTACCAATAATACATTTTACATTATTATGTAAGATGCCCGAAGGGATCAAATGCAAAACTGTCGTTTTTCCGTCTACAACTAAAGTGTGCCCAGCATTGTGTCCGCCTTGAAATCTAACTACAATGTCGCATTTTTCTGTTAAAAGATCTACGATTTTTCCTTTACCTTCATCACCCCATTGGGCGCCCAAAATTGCAATACTATTATTCATCAGCTTTCTCTACTAACCATTTACCATCTTTATTTACTAATTTTTTTTCTGTAGATAGATTTTTAATTAGATGTCTCACATCCATACTAAATCCTATTCCTGATACATTTCCACTATCAAAATTGTATTTACCGCCTAATGCTGCCTCATGACTGTCATTTTCAATGTAAGCGCTAAAAATAATATCATTTTCATAATCAAAACCTTGAAGCTCACAAAAATCATATTTTATTTCCACATTTTTATGTGTGCACTCGATAATTTTACATAGTTTAACTATGTGTTGTATGTCCTGCTCAATATTATTATCAAATCTTTTTAATTGTTTTAGATCATTATCAATATCTTTTATAAATCCATGCATTTTTGGAAAATTGTACAGACACTCTTTAAAAGATTGGTCAACATCTACATCGTTTAGATATTTTTTAATCTCTGAACCCGACTTTGATCTAATTAATTTTTTAATTTGTTTTTCGTGGTCGGTTTTCAAATTAACAGAACTAATTAGTTTTTTAAAAATTCCAACATGCCCAATATCTAAAAATATTTTTTTATTTGTAAATTTTTTTACAATATCTAACATAAGTATGACTAGCTCGGCTTCATCATCAATATCTGAGCTTCCTATCAATTCCGCTCCAGCTTGTATTGGAATTCTTGAAACTTTTGAATCAATATTTTTTGTTCGTACTACGTGATCAAAATAACAATACCTATTAATATCACCTTTACTATTATATGTAGAGTATATTCTTGATATTTGTGACGTGATGTCTGCTCTTAGTCCTAACTGCTTTCCAGTATCTTGATCAATAAGTTTAAAAGTTTGAAGATCAAGATCTTCACTAGAATTAGACAATAATGAATTGTGATACTCTATCAAAGGTGGAATAACAATGCCGTACCCGTATGTCATAAAAGTATCAACTACTTCTCTTCTTTTTAATTCCAACCAGAAGGCTTGTTCTGGCAAAATATCTTCTACACCTTCTGGCAGTATCCATTTATTGGTTGGCATTATTTTATATATTTATTATTATTTTAAGTAACCTATTTTATATCTTTAAAATATTTAAAGAAATCTGAATCTGGATCTATAACTAACATATCTGACTTATTTTTAAAAGAATTTACATATGCTTTTAGACTTCTTGTAAAAGCATAAAACTCGGCATCTCTGCCATATGCATTTGCATAAATTGCTGTTGATTTAGCGTCACCAAGACCTCGTTCTTTTTCTGAACTTCTATAAGCTTCTGCAATTATTACAGTTCTTTTTTTATCCGCCTGCGCTCTGATATTTTCAGCTGTCTCTTTGCCTCTAGCACGGAAATCTTTTGCTGTTCTACTTCTTTCTGCTCTCATTCTTTGATAAACAGATTCACTTACATCCCCAGGTAACTCAATTCTACTTATTCGAACATCTACTAGCTCAATACCTAGTTCAGACGCAACTAATTGTGCTTTTTCTTCAAGCTGCTCCATAATTTCATCTCTTTCGCCAGAAATAGCTTGCTGAATTGTCCTGATACCAAATTGGTTTTTCAATTCATCTTTAACAATTTGCGTAATCCTACCTTCAGCTCTTGTTCTATCTCCAAGAGTAGATTTATAGTAAGATTTAACGTTAGCAATTCTCCATTTAACAAAAAAGTCTACTGACATATTTTTCTTTTCACTTGTTAAGAATAGTTCAGGTTTAGCGTCCATAGTTAATATCCTTGCATCGAACTTTCTTACATTGTTAACTAAAGGTAATTTAAAATGTATGCCGGGCTTTAAATCATCTCTTTTAATTTCTCCTAATTGGAAAACCATTGCTCTTTCAGTTTCTTTTACAAAAAAAGTTGTGGAACTAAAAATTAAAAATAAACCACCAATAAAAAATAATAATTTTGTATTCATTATCTTCCCTCTCTTATATTTTCTTCTTTTTCAGTATATTCATTATCAATATTTTCCTCTTCTACTTCTTGAGAAATTTCTGGAGAAGAAATAATTTTATCTAACGGCAATAACATTAAATTATTACCTGCTTTAATATCTATCATAAGTTTTGAGCTATTTGATAAAACTGATTCCAATGAATCCATATATAAACGTTTTCTTGTAACTTCTGGAGCACGTTTATATTCTTTTAAAAGATTTAAAAACCTATCTGCGTCACCTTCTGCGTTTGCTATTACTCTTTCTTTATAGGCTAATGCGTCTTGTATCATTCTAGCAGCTTCACCTCTTGCTCTTGGGACTATTTCGTTTGCGTAAGCTTGAGCTTCATTTTTATAACGCTCCATATCTTCTCTTGCTTTTGTTGCGTCTTGAAAAGCATCCTGTACGGCGTCAGGTGGTTGAGAGTCTTGTAAATTTACGGTTGTAACTTGGATACCAGCTTGGTAACTATCCAATACTTGCTGCATCAATACTTCAGTTGTATTTGATATTTCAGTTCTTCCCTCTCTTAAAATATAATCCATCTTATTTTTACCAACTACATCTCTAATAGCTGAGTCCAAAACTCCACAAATTGTGCTTCTGCTTCCAAATCTGCAAGTTCTATCTCCCTCAATATCAGGATTTTCAACATTAAATAAATAATCCTCGGCGTTTTTTATGCGGTATTGTACTGAGAAAGCAAGCTCAACAATATTTTCATCTTGTGTCAGCATTGTTGTTCTCTTTTCTACACTTCTTATACCTGTAAAGTTTATTGTTTCGTGAGTTTCAAGTGGTTTAGGTAGGTGCCAACCTGGTCCTGGCATTGCAGTTCTTTGATATTCTCCAAAACGTAATATTACTGCTCTTTCATTCTCGCTAACAATATAAAAGCCTGTTGCAGCCCAAATTAACGAAATAAATACTAAAAGCGAGATAATCGATATTCCTTTACCTCCGCCGTTTCCGCTTTTATTGTTTGTATTTTTTGACCCCAAAAATGAGCCAAACGACGCCATAAATTTATTTATAACTGCGTCTAAGTCAGGAGGAGACTGTCTTCTGTCTCTTTCCCACGGGTCTTTATCATTATTAGATTGATTCCAAGGCATTATTTTATCTCCATTTCTAAATT
>CAJXAV010000001.1 GCA_913050095.1 uncultured Gammaproteobacteria bacterium | reverse complement strand
TTAAGACCATGCACTCCGTTGGGTGTTATGAAATTAATCAAATTTTATAATCTTGAAACTTCTGGAAAAAAAGCTCTAGTGATTGGAAGATCTAGATTAGTAGGAATGCCACAAGTTATAATGTTTGGCTCAAAAGGTATAGATTGTACCGTTACTTTAGCTCACTCAAGAACTAAAAATTTAGATGAACTTATTTCGGAATCTGAGATTGTGGTTCCCGCTATAGGAGTTCCTAACATCATAAACGCAAAAAATGTCAGAAAAGGTGCAATTTTACTTGATGTTGGAATCAGTAGTGATGGCAATGGAATTCAGGGTGATGTGGATTTTAATGGAGTTGACGGAATAGCTAAAGCAGTTACTCCAATGCCTGGTGGAACAGGCCCAATGACAGTAGCATGTTTATTAGAAAATACGATGAAAGCTGCTCAACTTCAAGGTATAATCTAAAATTAGAGAAAATCTATATTCTTAATAATTAAAGGTTGAGCCTCACATGATGCTATGGCATTATTTACGCCTCATTTAATTTTAATAAATAATAGATTAATAAAATTTAACGAATTTAACAACTTATAGGAAAATATTATGCCTGGTCAAAAACTATCATTCCCTGGAAGAAATTATTTATTTGCTCCTGGTCCAACACATATACCAACAGAAGTTCAAAATGCTATGAATGTTCCAATGGAAGATCATCGAGCTCCTGATTTCCCAGAACTAGTAAAACCAATCCTAAGGGATCTAAAAAAAGTATTTCTAACAAAAACTGGAACTCCCTTTATATTCCCTGCAACTGGCACAGCCGGTTGGGAAGTTGCTCTTGCAAATACACTATCACCAGGTGATAAGATTTTAACATCTAGATTTGGTCAATTTAGTCATTTATGGTACGACCTAGCTTTAAGAATTGGTATTGAAGTAGAGTTAGTTGACACAAAATGGGGAGAAGGTGTTCCTGTAGAAAAATTCAAGAAAATTCTTGCTGCTGATAAAGATAAGAAAATTAAAGCTGTAGTGGCATGTCATAATGAAACAGCAACTGGAGTTACTAGTGATATTGCTGGCTTAAGAAAAGCAATGGATCAAGTTAAGCACCCTGCTCTGCTGATGGTTGATGGAGTAAGTTCAATCGCTAGTATCGAATTTAGATTTGATAAATGGAAAGTTGATATTGCAGTTAGTGGCTCGCAAAAGGGTTTTATGCTCCCTGCAGGTCTTGCAATATTATGTTTTAGTAAAAAAGCTTTGGCTATGAGAAAAACAGCGAAGTGTAAAAGATGTTTCTTAGATATTCAAGATCATCTTAATACCAATAAAGATGGTTTTTTCCCTTATACACCGCCAGTTAACTTACTTCGAGGATTAAGAGTATCGATAGACCTTTTATTAGAAGAAGGTATGGAGAATGTATTTGCTCGTCATAAAAGACTAGCAAATGGTGTTAGAGCGGCTATAAAAGCTTGGGGTTTAAAACTAGCTGCTACCTCTCCTAAATGGCACTCAGACACAGTAAGTGCAATATGGTTAGAACCTGGTTCAAAAAATAATCCAGATGGTAAAAAAGCTATGGAAGTGATTAGTATAGCTTATCACACTTACAATATTTCTCTTGGAGCAGGTCTTACACAGGTAGCTGGAAAAGTATTTAGAATTGGGCATCTTGGTGACAACAATGAAGCAAGAATGATGGCTGCACTTGGGGCAGTTGAGATGGCTATGATCGATGCTGGAATAAAATTTACACCAGGAAGTGGTACTGGTGCAGCAGCTAAGTATTGGACAAGCAATCCAAATAAAGCTTTAAAGAAAAAGAAGAAAAAATAACTATATAAAAAGGATAAATGTATGAGTCATAAAATATACGAACAAACTTCTAGAAGAGTTCAAAGAAGCGAACTAGCTGTTCCAGGATCTAATCCAAAGATGTTTGAAAAAGCATTAAACAGTGATGTTGATTTTGTTTTTTTAGATTTAGAAGATGCCGTAGCACCTGATGATAAAGTAACAGCAAGAAAAAATGTCATTGAGGCTCTTCAAGATTTAGATTGGCAAGGTAATGGTAAAACAGTTTCTGTTCGAATTAATAGTATTGATACTCATTATATGTATCGTGATGTAGTAGAGGTTGTTGAGCAAGCTGGTGAGCATCTAGACACTATTTTGCTGCCAAAAGCTGGAACAGCTTCTGATATTTATATGTTATCAGCATTACTGAATCAAATTGAAACTTCTAAAGGTCTTAAAAAGCGCATTGGAATTGAAATTTTAATTGAAACTACTCTTGGTATGGCTAATGTTATGGATATAGCTAAATCTGGACGAGATGAAAGACTTGAGGCAATGCACTTTGGGGTTGCCGACTATGCAGCAAGTTGTAGGGCGCGTACAACAGTTATTGGTGGCCTAAACCCAGATTATCCTGGTGATCAATGGCACGCAGATTTGTCACAAATGCTAGTCGCTTGCAGGGCTTACGGGTTAAGAGCAATAGATGGGCCATTTGGGGATTTTAAAGATCCAGCAAGTTATACTTTGGCTGCAAAAAGGGCTGCTGCTCTTGGATATGAAGGAAAATGGGCTATTCATCCTTCTCAAATTGAACTGGCGAATGAGGTATTTACACCTCCACCAGCAGAAGTTGACAAAGCAAAAAGAATTTTAATAGCTTTAGATGAAGCAGCGAAAGCTGGTCAAGGAGCCGCATCATTAGATGGCAGATTAATTGATGCTGCATCTGCAAAAATGGCAGAAAATATTGTTGAAACTGATAAAGCAATTAATTCAAAAAAGTAAATTAATAATATAGGGGAATGTATTTTGGACATACATGAATATCAAGCAAAAGAAATATTATCATCTTACGGTGTACAAATTTTAGATGGGGAACTTGCTCTCAATACATCGGAAGCAGTATCAGCATTTAATAAACTAGACTCAAAAATATGTGTTGTAAAAGCACAAGTTCATTCTGGTGCAAGAGGAAAAGCAGGTGGAATAGTTTTATGCAAAACTGAAGAAGAAGTTAAAGATGCCTCAGAAAAACTTTTAGGTACTTACCTAAAGACAATACAAACCGGGGATGAAGGTAAAATTATTGAAAAACTATATATTGAATCTGGTTGTGATATTGCGAGAGAAATTTATTTAGCTTTTGTAATGGATAGAGCTTCTCAAAGAATAGTTATAGTTGCATCTGCCGAAGGCGGTATGTCAATTGAAGAGCTTGCAGTAGAAAAACCTGATTCTATAAAAAAAATTGAAATTGACCCTGTAGTTGGACTTACTGGGTTTCAAGCTAGAGAATTAAGTTTTGCTTTAAATCTTCCAAAAGAGGCTCTTGGAAAGGCTGTCAAATTATTTATGGGATGCTACAAGGCAATGATAAATCTCGATATGAATATGTTAGAGATTAATCCATTAGTTCTAACAAATGACAATGATCTTATAGCTCTAGATGCAAAAATAAGTTTTGATGATAATGCATTATTTAAACATCCAGAAATAGACGAGCTAAATGATAACACTCAAAAAGATCCAAGAGAAGTTGCAGCAAAAGAACATGATTTAAGTTATGTTGGCCTTGATGGAGATATTGGTTGTATTATTAACGGTGCTGGGTTAGCAATGGCTTCTATGGATATGATTAAATATTGCGGGGGCGAGCCAGCAAACTTTTTAGACATTGGTGGTGGAGCCTCACCCGAAAGAGTTGGTAAAGCTTTTGAACTTGTACTGGCAGATAAAAAAGTAAAAGCAATGCTGGTAAATGTTTATGCAGGTATAAACAGATGTGACTGGATCGCAGAAGGTCTTGTTCAAGTTATTCCAAAAGTGGATCTAAAAATCCCTTTAATAGTTAGATTATCTGGTACAAACGTGGAAGAAGGTATAAAGATTGTCAAAGAAAGCGGACTTCCAATTATTTTAGCTGATACTTTAAAAGATGCAGCACAAAAAGCAGTTGATGCTGCAAAACAATAATAAGGGGTGAATAATGTCAGTATTATTAAATAAAAATACAAAAGTTTTGGTTCAAGGTATTACAGGAAGAATTGGTAATTTTCATGCAGAAGAAATGATTGCATATGGAACCAATGTAGTTGCAGGAGTTACCCCTGGTAAAGGAGGCACAACTCATCTAGGAAAACCTGTTTTTAATACCGTAAAAGAAGCTGTAGAAGCCACAGGTGCTGAAGCAACGATAGTTTTTGTCCCCGCTGCTGCTGCTGCTGATGGAATAATGGAGGCTGCAGATGCTGGAATTAAATATGCTGTTTCAATTACAGACGGTATTCCAGCGCACGACATGATCAGAGTAAAAAGATATATGTTGAGATATAAAAAAGAAGACAGAATGATTTTAACTGGCCCAAACTGCGCTGGAACAATAACTCCTGGAGAAGCAATGATAGGAATTATGCCTGGGCATATATACATGCCTGGTGAAATTGGCGTAATTGGTAGATCAGGGACTTTAGGTTATGAAGCAGCCTCTCAAATGAAAGCTGAAGGAATTGGAATTTCAACAAGTGTTGGTATTGGTGGAGATCCAATTAATGGTAGTTCTCATAAAGATATTCTTGAACTATTTAACGAAGATGAAAAAACAAAAGCTGTTATGATAATTGGAGAAATTGGCGGTCCTCAGGAAGCTGAGGCTGCAGAATATGTTGAAAAACATATGAAAAAACCTGTAGCAGCTTATATTGCTGGCTTAACAGCTCCTAAAGGAAGAAGGATGGGTCATGCTGGGGCAATTGTTTCGGGTAAAGGTGAAAGTGCAGCAGAAAAAGTTGAACTTCTTAAAGCAGCTGGAATTCATATAATTCCAAATCCTTCTGAAATGGGAAGCACTATGAAAGAAGTTATTAATAAAAATTTATAAATTATTTGGGGAAAGAGATGAGTAAACCTACAGTATTAGTTACAAGAAAATGGCCTTCGGAAGTCGAAGAAATTTTGAAAGAAAAATATGATGTTACATTGAATGAGAATGATGTTCCTATGAGTATAGAAGAGCTTCAATCTGCGTTCCAAAATTATGATTGTGTTTGTCCAACTGTTACAGATCCAATTAACGCAGAAGTTCTTTCTGTAGAAAATAAGAAAGCTAAGATTATTGCTAGCTTTGGAGTAGGTTTTAATCATATTGATTTAGATGCAGCAAAAAAAGAAAATTTAGTTGTTACTAACACACCTGAAGTATTGACAGATTGTACTGCCGACATTGCAATGACACTTTTATTAAGCGTTGCTAGAAGAACAGGCGAAGGTGAAAGAGAATTAAGAGCGGGTAAATGGGCAGGCTGGAGACCTACACATTTGCGTGGCACGCAAGTAACTGGTAAAACACTTGGTTGTATTGGTTTTGGTAGAATTGCTCAAGCAACAGCTGACAGGGCTCATTTTGGTTTTGGAATGAATATAATTTTTTCTGATCCTTACATGCCTTCTGATGAAGTTATAAAAAAATACAGTGCAACTCCATGTTCGAGCGTTGAAGAAGTGCTTCAAAAAGCTGATTTTGTTTCTATTCATTGCCCAGGTGGAGAAAGTACATATCATTTAATGAACAAAGAAAGAATTGGAATGATGAAAAAAGGTGCTTATTTAATAAACTCAGCTAGAGGTGATGTTATTGATAATGATGCTCTAATTGAAGCTTTAAAAAATAAAACTATAGCGGGCGCTGGTTTAGATGTTTTCGAGGGCGAGCCTAAGCTAAACCCAGGATTTTTAGATTGTGAAAATGCTGTACTTCTTCCTCATTTAGGAAGTGCTTCAATAGAAACAAGAATTGCTATGGGTATGAGAGTTTTAGAAAATATGGAAGCATATTATGGTGATAAAGAGCCAGGGGATAGAGTTGCTTAAAAATTTTCAAAAATAATTAACTAAAAGCTAGCATCTAAGCTAGCTTTTTTTTATTTAAATTTTTATTTCCTTTTTGATATCTCGATATCTATTTTTTTAATTACACTCTTAATTTCAGATAATTCCGAGAAATTATTCATTTCTTGTTTTACTAAATTGACTTTTTGCTGGGCTAATTTTAATTTTTTATTATATTTTCCAATGCTTGTTTTATCATCTTTTTTATCTTTTACCAATCTAGAGTAAAATATTTTTTTTTCATCTGTATCATGAAATGCACTCATCATAGCCAAATAAGCAGATCCCAGTCTGAAATCATAAGCTTTATAATCTCTTAAATTTTTTACGAGAGGTCTATTGTCTTTTATAATCATGTCAAAAGTATCTTTGAAATCTAAAATTGTTTTTTTTATATCTTCACTAACATCATATTCAATAACCACTTCATCCAAAACTTTTGAAATTTGTATTCTCACATCATCATATTCCAATAATGAATTAAGTAATTTCTTTTCCATCGATTCCTTGGTTTCAATATTCTTAGAATATTTTTCATTTAAATACTCTTTTAAAGTTAGTTTAGTTTTTTGAAGATCATCTGTTTCCATACTATCCAAATTATATGAGTATTTTGAGATGTAATTTGAATCAATTATGGGGTGCGGTTCATCTGTAGCTGCTTTCACATTTAAAGCAATAAATGCTAATACTATATATATGTATTTCATGTTCTTCCTAGTTGTTAAGTAGTTATTTTTTTTGAATTTAAGACAATCATTTTATCATATAAAAGATCAGAAAAAGAGTATTCTATTCCTCCAGTACCTTCTCCTGAGTTTTTTATGCCGCCAAATGGCATCCAATCTACTCTAAATGCGGTTTGCTCATTAACAAATACGCTTTTCGCGTCAAGTTTTTCATAGCACAGTAAAGCTGTTTCTATATTATTTGTATAAATTGATGTCTGAAATGCATACTCATCATGATTTGCTTTATTAATTGCATCATTAATTTCTTTATAGCTATAAATACATAACACTGGCCCAAAAATTTCGTTTTTACTTATTTCTGATGATTCTTTTGGATTTTTCAAAACAGTACATTTGTAGGATGTTTCTGTTTCCTTTGAGCCACCACATATTAATTCAGCACCGTCTTTAATTGCTTTTTTAACAACACCATCAATCCTAATGACTTCTGAAGGTCTTATTAACGGCCCAACGTCAGTACTATTATTCGTAGGATCCCCTATTTTAATTTTACTAATATTTTTTTTAAGTAATTTGATAAAT
Source organism: uncultured Gammaproteobacteria bacterium (assembly GCA_913050095.1). Lineage (GTDB taxonomy): Bacteria > Pseudomonadota > Gammaproteobacteria > Poriferisulfidales. Next base: position 80,889 of record CAJXAV010000001.1, on the reverse strand, counting down.
TCATCTATTATCTCTTCATGTATTATTACTTTTTGAATTGAGACACATACTTGACCTGCATGATAAAAAGAACCTCTTGTAATAGAAGGGATTATGTCTCCTAATATTGTATTTTTATCTATAATTACTGACCCAATTCCCCCATGTTCCATTGCACATTTTGTTCCAGGTGATAACATAGATTTTAATTTCCAGCCAACATTTGAACTTCCAATAAAAGATAAAAAAGATATTCTTTTATCACTTACTAGCTTCTGAGTTAACAAATGATCATTTATATTAATCATTTGACAAAACCAATCTGGTAATCCAGATTTTAATAATAATTTAACAAATTCATGGCACGTTGCTGGCGTGTCAAGCGAGGGTTTAATAATAATCGGGCATCCTGCAGCTATTGCAGGGCCAATTTGATGAACAATTAAATTTAATGGGTGATTAAATGCACTTATTGCCAAAACAGGGCCAATCGGAAACTTCCTTGTAAATGCAATTTTATTAATGGACGCATTATTTAAACCCATTGGAATTTCTCTTCCATGGGAATTTTTGAGTGCTTCGTAGCATAATTCTAAACCATCAATAGCTCTTTGAACCTCAACTTCTGAGTCCTTTAAAGGCTTCCCTCCTTCAAAAGCAATCAGCATAGAATATTTATTCTTATCTTTTGTTAATAATTTTTTTGCTTTTTTAAGTATGTCTAATCTTTCCTTCTTATTTAAATGAATGGACTTATCCGAAAAGGCATTTGAGGAAGTATTAATTACTGAATCTATATCTTCTGCATTAATACAATCAATTTTAGCAATTTTTTTAAGATCCCATGGAGAATATAAATCAACGGATGTGGAAGAATTAATTTTTACAGGAGTAATATTTTTTATTATTTTAGGAATCATAAGAGCTCTCTAAATTTTTTAAAAAATCTGTTAATTTTTCGTTTTCCGAATAATCTATTGGCACTACAAATAAAGTAGGCCCATCTAAATGATTTAGCTCTTTAAATCTATTTATAAGATTTTCACTATTATCTTCGTATAAATAATTCCAACTAAATGAATTTGCTAATTCTGACCATTTAGGATTATCAAAATCTAAATCTGTGGTTTCTCCAAATTGAGATTTTTGTTTCCATTTAATTAGGCCATAAGAATTATCTTCCCAAACAAAAATAACTATATTTGAATTTAATCTTTTTGCAGTTTCCATTTCTTGCAGATTCATTAAAAAACCAGCATCACCGCATATAGAAAATATTTTTTTGTCTTTATTAATTAGTGAGCCAGCAATTGCTGCTGGTAGAGCGTAACCCATTGAGCAAAAACCATTTGGTATTATGCAGGTGTTTGGCTCATAACAAGGATAATTTCTAGCTATCCACATTTTGTGGGCACCAACATCAGAAATAAGCACATCTTTTTTATCTAAAAAATTTCTTAAATCATAAAGAAACTTTTGCGGTTTTATAGATCCAATTTGTTTATCTGAGCTATATTTTTGAAAATCACTTTTAAGATCTTCGCGCATTTTATCAACATAATTGATGTTGTATGGCCTTATTCCATCACGATCAATTATATTATTTAATATTGATAATGAATGAGCAAGATCTCCAACTATTTCAACTTCTGGGATATAATTCTCATCTATTTCAGCAGCCTCAAAGTCAATGTGTATTATTTTTGCTTTTGAATTTCTATTCCATAATTTTGGATGGTATTCAACCATGTCGTAACCTAAAGTAATTACTAAATCAGAATTCTTAATTGCTATATCTCCAAAATCAACAGCTCCCAAACCAACAGTTGATAAACAATATTTTGCATTACAATCTATAGCGCCTTTACCCATAAATGTTGTTACTACCGGTATATTTGTTTTTTCACAAAATTCTCTTAATTCTTTAGAAGATCTTTTTCTTATAGCGCCATTACCGGCAATAAGAATAGGTGATTTTGCTTTCAACATTAATTTATAGGCTTTATTCACAATAGACTCTTCTGCTATTGAACGTCGAAACGGAAATGAATCCAATGGGTTTGCTTCAACATTTAACTTCGCTATGTCTTCAGGCAACTCTATATGAACTGCTCCTGGTTTCTCTAATGTCGCTAACCTAACAGCCTTCCTAATAATTTCCGGTATTGTGTTTGGACTTCTGACTGACGTTGACCATTTAGTTACTGGTTGAAACATGTCGCAGACATCCATAATTTGATGAGACTCTTTATGAAGACGGTCTGAAGACCCTTGGCCGGTAATAACAAGAACTGGAGAATGATCCATATTTGCATCAGCAACTCCAGTAAGTAAGTTAGTTGCGCCTGGGCCCAAAGTACTCAGACAGCATGTTAATTTACCAGTTAATTTTCCATAAGACTCAGCCATAAAAGCTGCACTTTGCTCATGCCTAGTTAAAATGAACTTTATTTTTTTTGATTTTTTAAGAGAAATAAGAAAATCAGCATTTTCTTCTCCAGGTACACCGAATATATACTCAATACCCTCATTTTCAAGACACTTTATAAATAAATCTGAAGACTTCATATAGTAAAATAATATATAAGAATTATATATAGTATAATAGATTTATGAATAATATGAATAAAAAATTAATAATCACAATAATAATTATCTTTACAAGTTTTGTATCAATTTCGTGTGATCAAAATGTTGGAGAGAGACAAACAAAAATTAACAATGAATGATAAAGAAATTTTAAAATATGTAAAAAGAAGACTACAAAGTCAGAAAATATCATGCATTAAAAAAATTAAAGGAGATGCAAGTAATAGAATATATTACCGGGCAAAAGATGATAAAAAAAAATTAATAATAATGGATAGCGAATTAGAAAAAAGAAATTTTAATAATTTTATTAAGTACTCAAAAATTTTCAAAAAAAATAGATTAGAAATTCCAAAAATATACGAAATAGATATAAAAAAAAGAATCATAATTCTTGAAGATGTTGGAAATAACTTAATATTTGACAAAGCATCTAAAAATAATTTTAATAAAATATATGAAAATGCAGTTTTAAATATTTTAGAAATACAAAAAATAAAAGATAGAAGTATTAGAAATTATAAAGAAGAAAAATATCATAGTGAAAGTCAACTATTTGTAGAATGGGTACTCGAAAAATACCTAAATATTAAAATAACAAATAAAGATAAGAAAGAATTAAGTAAATCATTAAACTACATAATAAAAGCTATTGATAAAAAAGATAAAAAATTAGTTCACAGAGATTACCATTCGAAAAATTTATTTTTTAAAAATAATAATATAATAATAATAGATTATCAAGATGCTGTTTACGGTTCACCGCTATATGATCTTGTTTCACTTTTGAATGATTGTTATGTTGATATAAATGAACAAAAAAAAGATAAATTTAAAAAATTATTTTTTACAAATTTTAATGATTTAAATAAATTTACTCTTTCATATGATGAATTTTTAAATAATTTCAATTATGTTTCTGTACAAAGACACATGAAAGCTTCCGGAATCTTTTGTAGACTAAGCATTAAATATAATAGACATAATTATTTACAGTTTTTAAATAGAACATTTAACTATATTATTAATTCTTCAAATAATTATAGTAAACTTAAGATAATAAATTTTTATGCAAAAGAGGCGATAAATAAAATAAATGAAAGCAATTATTCTAGCAGCAGGCAAAGGTAAGAGATTCGGAAAAATTACTGATTCATTGCCAAAACCTTTAATTAAGATTGGCGGGTTAAGTCTTATAGAAAGAAATATAAAGCTTCTTAAAAGTTGTGATTTTACTGATATCATAATAAATGTTTCTCATCTTTCAGAACTAATTATAGATAAACTAGGTAATGGAGAAAATTTTGGTGTAAATATTACTTACTCAATAGAAAAGCCAGAGCCTCTAGAAACCGGTGGGGGAATTCATAACGCATTAAATTTTATTGATGAAAATCAATTTATAGTTTTAAATTCTGACATATATACAGACTTTAATCTCAAAAATTTATGTCTTCAGGGTAATGATTTAGCTTCATTAGTTATGATAAAAAATCCGAGTCACAATCTTGCCGGCGATTTTTCTCTTGAAAACGGCAGAATTACATTAAATAAAAAAAATATGATGACATATTCTGGAATCGCAATTTTAAATAAAAAAATATTTGAAGGCGAAAAAATTAGAAAATATAAGCTTGTAGATGTGCTATCAAAATATATTAAAATGGAAAAAGTATCGGGATTAAAACATAATGGATTTTGGTATGATGTTGGAGATATAGAAAAGCTAAAAATTGTTGAAAAACTATTTATTTAAAATTAGTTTCCAATTTTCATTTTTTTTAATTATTTTTAGAGCTTCTATCAATAATGTTTTTCCAGGGTCTTTTTTATACCAAGTAGATAGGCCAGAAGGATGAGGCAAAGAGACAATTTCAATTTCATTGCTATTTTTTTTATATATTATTTTCTTTCCTACGACATCATTTAATTTATTAAAGTTAATAAATTGTGAAATTGCTAGTTTACCTACAGGGATTATAAGTTTTGGTTTTAAAAAACTTATCTCATCATCTAGCCACTTTGAACATTTTTTTATTTCGCTTTCAGATGGTACTCTGTCACCAGTGCCTTTGATATTTTTTCCTGGGTAACATCTACAGACTGCAGACATATATACATTGTTTCTAAATTTTCTTTCAGATAATCCAATTGAATCGAACCATTTGAACATATTTTTTCCTGCAGTCCATGCAAATGGTCTTTTTAAATCTCCTTCTTTGATTCCTGGTGCTTGTCCAATTAACAAAATCTTGGATTTGACTGGCTCACCAACAATTGGTGGTCCAATCATTTTTGGACATTTTTTACATTGAAGTAGTTTTTTTTGGTGATTAATTATTTTTTTCACTTAAATAATACTATCCATAAAAATATCATACAATTTCTTTGTGATTTCTCCACATTTATTATTACTTAATTTTTTATCATTTATTTTAATAATCGGAAGTATTGCTTGTGTTGAATTAGTTACGAAAATTTCGTCAGCATTTATCAATTCTTCCTCTGTAAAATTTTCTTCTTTAATTACAAAAGAAGTTTTAGGTATGACACTATTTATTATAAAAGATCTTGTGACCCCGGGTAATATAAGATTACTTTCCGGTGGGGTTTTTATTTTATTATTTTTTATTATAAATACATTGCTTGAGCAACCTTCTGTTATTTGCCCATCTTTTGACAATATTGCTTCATAAGCACCTTTTTTATATGCTAAAGTTTTTGCATGGGCGTTATACAATAAGGATATCGATTTAATATCACATTGTAGCCATCTTTTATCTTCTAATGTTATAGCGCTTTCTAATTTTATCTTATTTTTAGAAAAACCTTGAATTTTTGCACAAAACATACTTGTTGTTGTTCTATATTGTTTTGTCGCTGCATGCTCCCTTAAAATCCCATCATCCAAATTTTCTGGGATGCCTCGTGTCACCTGTATATATAATGAAAAATTTTCATAGTTGTTTTCATTCGTAAGATTCTCAATATTTTTTTTCCATTCTAATTTTGAATAGGGATTTTTAAGATCTATCATTTCTAAACTTTTTTCAAGTCTTTGATAATGTTCATCGAACAAAAAAGATTTCTTATTAAAATAAGGTATTAGTTCATATACACCGTCCGCATACAAAAAACCTCTGTCTAATACTGAAATATTTGCACTTTCAGCATTATAAATTTTATTATTTATAAATACTTTATTACTCAAAACTCATTCTTCTAAAAAGAAATTGGCAAAATAATCATATACTTTTCTATATAAATTTCCTTCCTCTACTCTTTTCAAGGAATAAATATTTTCACTTGCAACAATCTCGTTATCTTTAATAAAATCAATTGTACCTAGAACTTGGTTTATTTTAACTGGCGCGGTTATTTTAGAAATTAAATTTATTTTAGATTTAAAATCTTTATCGCTATGTTTTAAAGATGTTACATATATATCTTTATTAAATCCTATATCAATATATTTATCCTCGCCATTCCATATTCTCTCTCTTGCAATAATTTGATTTTTTTGAAAATGTTTTTCTGTGACGTAGTTTCTAAAACCAAATTTTAGTAATGTTTTAGCATATTTAAATCTTGCTTTTGAGCTATTTGCTCCAAATAAGGTTGCTACAAAACGTGTACTTCCCATTTCTGCTGAAGCTGACAAACAATATCCTGCCGTACTTGTATGTCCAGTTTTTATGCCATCAGCAATTTCATATGTTGTTAGCAATCTATTTCTGTTTCTCTGTGTGATGCTATTGTAAGTGTATTTTTTTTGAGAAAACCTTTTATATTGTGTTGGGAAATCTTCTATCAGTTTTTTAGATAAAATTGCCAAATCCCTTGCCGATGTATAATGATCTTTGTCAGGCATTCCTGTTACGTTTTTAAATTTTGTATTTCTTAAATCCATATCTTTTGCAAGCTTATTTAACATTGTTACAAAAAATTCTTCTCCGCCTGCAATATGTTCCGCTAATACTATACTTGCATCATTTCCTGATTGAACTATTACACCCTGAATTAAGTCCCTTACTTTTACTTTTTTTCCAACTTCTACAAACATTCTTGAGCCAACCATTTTCCAAGCTTTTTTACTAACTGTAGCTAAATCATCTTCACTTATGTATTTTGATTCTAAAGACTTAAAAACTAAATATAATGTAGCAATTTTTGTTAAGCTTGCAGGCTCAACTCTTTTATCTAAATTTTTTCCAGCTACAATAGAGCCTGTCCTTACATCCATTAAGGCATAACTTTCAACATTTATATTTGGTATTGAGAAATAATTCTGGTTTTTTGCATATGCTGAATTTAAAAATATAAAAAGAATAAGAAATAAATTTGATAAAAATTTAATCATTATTGTCCCCAAATTATAAAAAGATAAATCATTGTATCACTTGGAATTTTTTTATAAAGCTAATTATCTAATACATTTATTGCTTGGACGTAAACTTCAGCAGTACCTTTTTTTATTATGCCTAATTTTTTTGCTGCAGCATAAGAAAGGTCAATTATTCTTCCTTTCTTAAATGGTCCCCTATCGTTCACTCTTACAATTATTGACCTCTTATTAGTCATGTTTGTTACTTTAGCATAACATGGTATTGGTAAAGTTTTATGTGCTGCTGTAATCTCATACATGTCGTATACTTCTCTAGTAGAAGTTAATTTTCCATGAAATTTTTTTCCGTACCACGAAGCTATTCCTTTCTCTTTATAGCCTATATGAGTTTTTAGCGTTCTATACTGAATTCCAAAAACCTTATAAGTTTTTGGATTACCATATTTACTATATTTTTCTTTTTTTGGTATTACTTTTGCTGGAATTTTTTTATTGTTAATAAAATTGACTTTCCCTTTTTTTATAGGTGTGCATCCACTTGTGAAAATTAAGATAAATATTATTAAATAACTGAGTAATTTCATTTTAAGAAGCTATTTTTTCACTTAGTATTGTTACAACCATTGCATAAAATGTACTTATATTATATGTCATTATCACTTTAAAATTCTTATGTACTATTTTATATTTTTTATTTTTTTTACTAAGCAATGCTATATAATTTTTTGTCGTTTCAATATCAATATTATTTGCCAATATTTTATTAAGATAGTTTTTCTTAACTTTCACTGTCTTAACATCTCCATTTGCAAAAATTTCTTTTAAGTGCTTTTTTTGAATTTTAAATTCTGAGACTATAGGTGAATCTTTTTCCCAGCCTTTTTCTTTTAAGTAATTTGCAATACTTGCGAATATATCATGTTTGCTATTCCATAAATCTACTTTTCCATCACCATCATAATCCACACCAAATTTTATATAACTTTCAGGCATAAACTGGGGCGCGCCCATTGCTCCTGCATAAGAACCATAAATATTATTGTAATCAAGATCATTTGAATATGTTAAATATAAATAAGAAATTAGTTGTGACTTAAATAATTTAGATCTCCTTGGGTGCATAAGCGCAAGCGTACCCAAGGAATCTAATACTTTAATATTTCCAGTTCCTGAGCCATACCTTGTCTCCACACCTAGTATAGCTACTATTACTTCTGATGGTACTCCATATTTTTCTTCTATCTCTTTTAGTAACTCATAATTTTCTTGATGGTATTCTCTACCTTTTTTTATAGTGTTTTTTTTTATAAAAATACTCCTATATCTTTCCCATGTAGCTTTTCTCTCTGCAGCATTATTCATTGACTCAATAGTTTTTTTTCTTATTTTTATAGAATCTAGTGCTTTACTTATATATTTGGGATCAACATTATATTTTTTAACTAAAGTGGAAGAAATCTCCTCGATAATTATTTTGTAATTTTCAATATTTTCCTTTTCAACTGAAATTGCTGAATTACTTTGAAAGAGGACTGAAGTGATAAATATACAATTTACAAAAAATATTATTTTCAATTAATTCCTCCTATTAATAGAAAACATTATACCAAAAGCAATAAAAATCGACAGCAATGAGCTACCACCGAGGCTTACCAAAGGCAAAGTTACACCAACTACTGGCAACAAACCTACTGCCATTGAAATATTCGTTAAAATAAGCAGTAAAAATATACAAGTTATACTCCCAGATAGTATTTTTGAATAATATGTTTTTGATTTATTGGTAATATGAATGCATCTAGCTAGTATAAGAGAATAAAATAAAAATAATATTAAGACTCCAAAAAAACCAAATTCTTCTGCAAAAACAGCGAATATAAAATCTGTGCCTCTTTCAGGTAAAAACTCTAATTGAGACTGGGTTCCGTTCAAAAATCCCTTGCCAAAAAAACCTCCAGATCCAACTGCTATTTTCGATTGAATTATGTGGTAACCAGAGCCAAGCGGATCTGCCGAAGGATCAATCATTGTGAGAATTCTTTGTTTTTGATACGGCAAGAGTATAAATTTCCACATTAAAGGAATCATTGTTAGAAAAATTCCTAAAAGATAAAAAATATGTTTTTTTCTAATGCCGCCTAAAAATATTGATATGAAACCACATAAAAAAATAATTAATGAAGTTCCCAAATCTGGCTGCTTTATCACAAAAAATATAGGCAATAATATTATTAAAAAACATATGACAAGCTTTTTTAGGTCCATATCTTTATCTTCTGAAAAAGACAAAAACCATGCTAAGCACATAGGAATTATAATTTTAAGAACTTCTGAAACTTGAAATGAAAAACCAAAAAGAACTATCCACCTTTTTGCACCTTTGGAATCATGACCCCAAAATAATGTAATAATCAAAAGTGTTATACAAATAATATAAATGTATGGAGAAATAGATTTTACTTTGTTTATATCAGTAAAACCTATTAATAACATTAAGCAAAAGCAAAAAATTAATCTTGCTCCCTGCCTGTAAACAATATCTAAATCTTGATTTGTTGCGCTATATAATAAAATTAGACCAAAAGAAGACAAAACTATTATTGAAAATAATAATATGTTATCTGTTAGTCTTATATTCCAATTTATCATTAATATTTTTTTCTAATCTTATCTAGGTAATAATTTATAATTTGATTGCTTATAGGGGCAGCATATTTACTTCCGCTTCCTATATTTTCTATAACAGTTGCAACAACTACCTCGGGATCATTTTTAGGCGCAAAACCAATATAAAGTGAATGATCTTTTAGATGATCAGGAATATTATCTTTTTCTCTTATGTCTGTATCTTGAGACAAAGCATATACTTGTACTGTTCCCGTTTTTCCTGAAATTTTGTTACTTTTATTTTTTGTAACCCAATATGCAGTGCCATTTTTTTTATTTACAACATTAAACATTGCTTCGGTTATTCTATCCCAATTTTCTTGGCTAATGTTATTTCTTAAAAATTCTTCTTTCTTAATAACGTTTTCATTTTTATCATAAATTATATTCTTGTTTATTTTTGGGGTTTTTATTAAGCCTCTGTTAGCAATAATGCTTGCAGCATGTGCCAGTTGAATAGGTGTAGTTAAGAAATATCCTTGCCCTATTCCAGTTATAACGGTATCTCCGTTTGTCCATTTATTACCAATATTTTTCATTTTCCAATCACTAGAAGGTAAAACACCTCTCGATTCAAAAGGCAAATCTACCCCAGTTAATTGGCCAAAAGAGAAATTTTTAAAGAAGGAAGAAATTTTTTTTATTCCAAGATTGTTTGCTAACATGTAAAAATATACGTCACATGATTGAACGATTGCTTTGTTCATATCAACCATTCCATGTCCTTCTGGTTTCCAATCTCGAAACCTTCTTGAACTGTCAGGCAGCTGAAAAAAAGGCCCTGCATAAAACTCATCATTTGCATCAACAATATTATTATGTAAACCACTTAAAGCAATTATAGGTTTTATTGTTGAACCTGGTGAATATAAACCATTCAAAGATCTATTAAATAAAGGACTTTTACCAAAATTTGTTGTCTCTGTATTTTGATCATTTTTCCACAAAGCGTTATTTGGATTAACAGATGGCACACTTACCATTGCCAATATTTCTCCATTTTTTGGATTCATGACAATTGATGAACCAGAATAATCTTTTAATTTTTTATATACAAATTTCTGCAAATTGACATCTATTGTTAGATGAATATCTTCTCCTGGTATTGCATTTTTTTTGTCTAAATCTCGTAACTGTCTTCCTTTTGCATTAATCTCAACATGTTTATATCCAGGCGTTCCAAATAGTAAATTTTCGTAATATTTTTCAACTCCAGTTTTTCCAATATATTTTGCATTTTTATACTTTTTTTTATCAATTTTATTTAGATCTACTTTATCTATATATCCAACACTTCCAATTACATGATTTGTAATTTCTTCGTACGGGTAATTTCTTAATAAGCTTGCTGTAACATCTAAACCATCATACTTGTATCTAATAGATAATATTTTTGCCACTTCTTCTTGTGTAAGATTACTTTTTAAAACTATTGAATTATGGTGTGAATATTTTAACTTCTTCTTATAAAAATTTTTCTTCTCTTCATCTGTTAAATTAATTTCATTATCAATGGCATTAATAATTTTTTTTATATTTTTAGCAATTTCTAAATTGATTTCTACAGAGTATAAAGAAGAATTATCTGCTACAACAATATTATTTCTATCGTATATTATTCCTCTTCTTGGAGGGACTTGAATGTATTTTATTCTATTAGATTCTGAAAGAGTATCAAAATGCTCAAAACTAAGAACTTGCAAATAGTATAGTCTCGAAAGTAAAAAAAATGTCAAAAAAGATAAAATTATCATTAAAATTGTGAATCTATAGTGAAATAGTTTCTCTATATTTATTCGATTAAAATCTAGAAATGATTTTTTCATCATTTTTCCTCATTTTAAAAATACTATAGTTTCAGTTTCATTTTTATTTTATTATTTGTAAATTCTTTTAAATCATCCATTATCAAATAGAAACATGGTAAAACGATTAATATCAATATAGTAGCAAATAATAATCCAAATCCTAAACTTACTGCCATTGGAGATAAAAATTTTGTTTGCCCAGTTGCAAAAAATATCAAAGGTGAAATACCTAAAAATGTTGTTACTGAAGTCAAAATTATTGGCCTAGCCCTTACATTACAAGCTTCTAGAGTTGCATCTATTTTATTTTTTCCATCAGCTCTTAGCTTTTTTAAAAAATCTATCAAAATTAAAGAGTCATTCACTACAATACCAATTAATGCAAGCAAACCAATAACAGATAAAAATTGTAAATTATAATCAAAGATTATATGCCCAAGAATTACTCCTACAACTGCAAATGGTATTGAAAATAAAACAACTAATGGATCTAAAATCGTCTTAAAGAGAACTGCTAGTATGAAAAATATAATTGCTAACGATATAAATGCAGTTTTTTTCATATCAGCAAAATTTTCTCTACTTCTTTTTTTGCTACCAAGGTACATGTATTCGTATGCAGGATCTTGCTGAAAAATTTTTTCATATTTTTTATCAAATATATCAGTGACTTCAAGTGGTGTAATAATACTAGGATCAACATCAGCACTAATTTTTGCTAATCTTTGCCCATCTCTTCTTCTTACCGTATTCATACCCCTAGAAATTTCTATATCAGCTACTTCAGCCAAATATATTGTCTGGCCTGATTCTAAAATAATTGGAAGTTCATATAGTTTACTACTATCGTTTCTATATTTTTCTGAATATATTAGTCTTACTGGCACACGTTCGCCATTAAGGTTAAAATATGATGTTTCTAAACCTAAAAAACCAGTTCGAACAGATTCAGCTATATCTGCCTGACTTAAACCAAGTTCTTTTCCTCTTTCATTTATTTTATATTTAAATTCAACTTTGCCTGGATCTTGATCTTGCTCAACATCTTTTACACCATCAAGGCTTGATAAGAATGCCTCAATTTCTTTTGCGTATTTAGTTAGCATTTTCTGATCTTTACCAACTACACCAACAATAATATCTGAACCGCCTGGTCCACCAGATGCTTTTTTAACAGATAATTTTTGCAATCCAGAGATAGATTGTAATTTTTCTCTTAATAAATTTATAATTTCTTTTTCACTTCTTTCTCTTTTACCATAACTGTCGAACGACATGTTAAATAATGGGGTTACGATATAATCAACAAACCCTTGGGGGCTTCTTTTTTCTAGACTAACAACAATTTGTATATACTGACTGCCTAAATCAAATCTACTAAAATCTTTAAAACTTACGCCAACATTTGTATATAAAGATTCTAATTCATTTTCATCTAATTCTGATAAAATTACTTCTTCCATTTTTATAGCTAATTTTTCACTATCTCTAACACTGCTTGTTATAGATGCCTCTGCATTTATAAAAAATTGACCACTGTCAACTTTACCAAATTGATAGTAAGGAATTCTGGTAACTGCAAAAGTAATTATCACGCATAATATTCCAACAGTAATGCTTGATACTAAATATCTATTTTTTATGCATACTTTTAAATATTGATTGTATATTTTTAAAACTTTATTCCATTTTTCTTTCTTCGTATTATTATTTTTTGATTTTTTCAAAAAACTAGCACAGTGAGACGGTAAAACTACAAATGCTTCCATTAGTGAACCGAGTAAGGCAACGGTAACAACTAGTGGTATAACTTCAATAAATTTTCCAAGTGTCCCAGAAATACTTAACATCGGTAAAAACGCTGCGATTGTTGTGAAAGTTGACGCCACTATAGGCCAAAAGACTTCTCTTGATCCTAATTTTGAAGCAGAGACGGGGTCCATACCGTTTTCGATATGCCTATATGTATTTTCAGTAACAATTATTGCATCATCAACAATCATTCCTAATGCAACCAAAAAAGCAAATAAGGAAACCATATTTATAGTAAAGCCAAAAATATACATTCCAAAAGCTGCTACTAAAAATGAAACTGGAATTCCAAAAGCAGTAATAAATGCAACACGAGCATTTAAAAATAAGTACAGCGATAATAGCAATAAAGATAATCCTATAATTCCCGAAGACTTTACAGTATCAAGCCTAGTTTTTACGTTTTTTGAAAAATCACTAAAAACACTTACTTTTAAGCCAGAAGGTAATGAATATTTTTTTACTATATTTCTAACATTTTTTGACACATCGAATACAGAAGCTTCTGCAGTTTTGGTTACGGACATGTTGACCGCTTTTTTACCATTAAATCTTCCAACAGAACTTTCGTCTTCTAGTCTTTGTTCAACAATCGCTACTTCTTTTAATAATAATTGCCCTCCAATATCATTATTTTTTAAAGTTATATTCTCTATAGATTTTATTGAAGAAGAGCCAAGACCTCTAAGCAAAATATCTCCCTCTAACGCTTTTACAGATCCACCAGGAAGGTCTCTAATATTATTTTTTAGCGCGTTGATAATTTCTTTAGTAGATATATTTTTAGCCGATATAATTGAAGGATCAATAATTACCCAAATTTCGTCATCCCTGTTTCCAGCAATACCAACACCTGCAACACCTTCTAGCTGCATTATTTTTTGTTTAATTTTTTTTGCATTGGCAAATAATAAACTTTGTCTAGTTTCACCAAATATGCTTACACTTATTACAGGAAATCTTGTTTTTACTCTTGATATCTCAGGATCCTCTGCTTCTTCGGGAAAACCATCAATTGCGTCTACTAAATCCCTAACAGACCTTAATAATTCATCAACATCTGCCTCGGGCTTTAATCTCAAAGTTACTCGAGAAATGCCCTCCGAGCTAGTTGATGTAAAGAAATCAATATCTTGAAGATTATCTAAAGTATCTTCTATTGGGATTGTGACTTGCTTTTCAACTTCTTCGGGAGAAGCTCCATCATATGAAGTAATAATTTTTATTGTATCTTTTTCTACAACTGGAAACATTTCCTCTGGCATAGAATTCCATGATACGAAACCGATAATAATAATCAAAAATAAAAATAAATTTACAACCAAAGGGTTTTTAATAGAATAATCAATCATAATTTTATTTTTTTGATATTAATATATCTTGCCCTTCTGAAAGCGAAGAAACATCTTTTGTGACTAAAATATCATTTGATTTAATATCGCCATTAATTACATAAATTTCATCAAATCTTGTTAATATTTTAACTTCTTTTTTTTGTAATTTTTTATCATTTACTATAAAAACATACTTCTTGCCGTTATCACTTAAAACAGAAGATACAGGAACTCCAAAACTATTGTTTATTTTTGGTAAGATTATTCTTGCTGTCGCCAACATACCAGATCTAAGTTTTTCATCTTTTAATCTTATTCTTAATAAATGAGTATAAGTTTTAAGATTTGGGCTCGTCTGGAAAGATATAAGCTTACCTAAAAAATTTAACCCATTTGCACTTACAGATATATCCATATTTAACTTAAGTCCATCGATAACATCTCTTCTAACTTCAACATATAGGTCCAAACTTGATATATCTATTAAATTTGCTATGACTGCATTAGGGCTAACTGTATCTCCTTCATCTATATTTATAAAATTTATTATTCCTGAAAATTTTGCTTTAATAAAAGTCTTATTAAAATCTTGCTTACTTCTGTACATTAACGACTCGAGCTCTATTTGCTTTTGAATTGTTTTATCATATTGAGATTTTGACAATAATGATTTTTTATCCAAAACTGACATCCTTTCAACTTCTTTACTTTGTAGCACATAATTCTTTTTTGCTAATTCGTACAATTTTTTATAAATATAATATTCTTCCAATAATAATATTGTTTCACCTGCGTTTACGAATTGGCCTGGTTGAACAAGTTTTTCGGCTAATCTACCGTTAATATCAAATTTTAAATCTGCTTCTTTTGAAGGTTCAAGCCTACCTGTATAGTCAACAATTGGTGCAATGTTTTCAATTTTTAGCTCCACTGTGTCTACCACAACTGGCACAGGCTTATTTATATTGGCTTCTGGCTCTGGCTGAAATATAACAAGCAATATTGAGATAAAAATAAACACAAAAAGCACTAAAAAGCTTAATTGAAGCTGATTTTTAAGAATTTTGCTATTTTTGAAACTTATCAAAATATCCTCTGTTTTAAGTTAAATAATAGAATTATTATCTCAAATTTTTGATATATAATATATCTTATATGAAAAAAATAATTAACATAACAATATGTATTTTTTCGCTTTTTTCAATGAAAGCCTTTTCTCAAGACATAAATGAGGAAGACTTCTTTTGTTGCTCTGTATATGAATTATACAAAACTTCTACTAAAAGTGATTTATCATCAAATAATAATTCGGAAAATGATGTAATTAAACCTGCCGAAATCATAAATATAGAAGCAGATGAAACATTTAGAGACGAAGGTAGACAAATAACTATTCTTCAGGGTGACACAAAAATTGTCAGGGGTACTGAAACGATTGAGAGTCAATTAGCAAACGTTTTACAACTAGAAGATAAAGCTAGGTTGAGCGGTAATGTCAAATATGAAGATCAAGGACTACAAGTTGATTCACCATATGCTGAGTATAATATTAGAAATTCCAGGGCAGATTTTATTGCTCCTATTTATAAATATCCATCTTTAGATATTTCTGGAAAAGCTAGATACGGAGTAAGGCTAAAAAATAAAAAGATGTTTCTAAAAAACTCAACTTATACAACTTGTGACTTAATAAATCCAGACTGGAATCTTATAAGTAAATCAACAGTATTAGATTTTGAAAGCGGCGTAGGTAGAGGTAAAGATGTTTACGTAACTATCAAAGGTGTACCTGTTTTTTATAGTCCATACATGCAATTTTCTCTAGACGAGCAGAGAAAAACTGGATTTTTAGTTACTGACTTTTCTGGAAGCTGGGTCAAAGGACCTGACGTAGTACAGCCATTTTATTGGAATATTGCAGAAAATATGGATATGCTGATAACGCCATCTTATATTCAAGAACGCGGCAGTCAGATTGAATCCAATTTTAGATATTTAAATAAAAAATACTCTGGTTCTATATTTTTATCATATCTTGACGATGATTCTGAATATAAAAAATCCGGAAAAAATACAAGGTCAAATAATGATAGATATAATTTTTACATTAGTCACAAACAAACCTTTCGTAACAACATAGAAGTTGACTTATTGTATGATAAGTTTTCTGATAAAGATTACTTCGATGATTTTGGTGTTGGAATAGCAAGGAGTAGCACAACTTACAGAACAAGGCATGCAACACTCAAAACTGTTCTCAATGACTTTAATATCAATGCTAGATTTCAAGGTTACCAAACTTTTGATAGAAATATTAGCCCTTCATCGCAACCTTATGATATTTTGCCCCAAATCAGTATCAACAAAAGATGGGATAATGATTTGCTAAATTTTGACTTAACATCTTCTCTTGCTAAATGGGACCATATATCCAAAGTTGATGGCACTAGAGTCGACTTACAATTAGGTATGGATAGAACTTTTTATATGAAGGGTTTGAGCATAAAACCAAGATTAAAATTACAACATACGAGTTATGACTTAGATAAACAAAGTGCTGGATTCTCTTCTTCTCCAAGTAAAACAATACCAATATTTTCTTTAGATAGTGAAATGACATTATCAAAACAAATACAAAATACAAATATAGCTCATCAAATCAAACCAAGAATATTCTATCTTTATTCTGGAAAAGAGAATCAGGATGATATACCAATATTTGACTCTGGATTAAATGATTTTTCGTATTCGCAACTATTTAGGGACAATAGTTTTTCTGGTTTAGACAGAAATAATGATACTAATCAAATGACAGTTTCACTTTCTTCAAACTTTTATGATTTAGAAGAATTAAGAAATGTATTCACTGCCAGTATTGGTCAAATAATATATTTTGAAGATAGAAATATATCTATTGATAATAATACAAACTATACTAGAGCAAATTCAAACATAGTTGCAGAACTTCAGTTTAGACCTATAAAAAATATAAATTTTTCGTCAACTTTTTTGTATGATACAAAAGGCGGTAATAAAAAAACTGAAAGAAATATACACTCTCTTCAATATAGAGGCGAAGGAAATAATGTATTTAATGCGAGCTATAGATATAGAAAGGATGGAATTGAACAAGGAGATGTAAGTTTTGCATGGGGTATAAACAGCCGTATGAATATTTTAGGTAGATGGAATTATGACTTTAAAAATAATTTTGATGCAGAAAATGTTGGTGATATAGAAACATTAGCTGGCTTGGAATATGAAAGCTGCTGCTGGAAAGCTAGACTTGTCCAAAGAAGATATAAAATAAGTTCTAATACATATGAAAAAGATATACAGTTCCAGATAATGCTAAAAGGATTTACTGATGTAGGTACTCCATTAGGAAATTTACTTGCTGATAGTATTAAAGGTTACGTCAATAAAGAATACTAATAAAACATAATGAAATACATAATATCAATAATAGGAATAATATTATTTTGCACAAGTTCATTTGCAAAAATTTTGGATCAAGCAATTGTCATAATTGAAGATGATGTAATAACTCAAAATGAATATCAGCAAAAATTAAAATTCGTTATGAATAATTATAGAATTAATAACCAGCCAATTCCAAATGATTTAGAGGCTTTTAGAAAACAAGTTTTAGATCACATGATTAATACTAGGCTACAAATTAATTATGCGCGCAGGAATGGATTAGAAGTAAAAGAATGGATGATCGATAATGCCATGGAGGATATGGCCCAAAAAAACAAGGTTACACTCTCAGAATACAGAGAAAGCCTTATAAATAAGGGCATAGACTATAATGCATATAGAGATGTTATAAAAGAAGAAATAATTACTAGACAGGTGCAAAGACGTGTTGTTTCAGAAAAAATTAAAGTTAGCAAAAAAGAAATAGAAGATTTTATAAAGCATCAATCTCATGTCTTTAAAGAAAATAATAAATATAAAATATCAAATATATTAATCTCATTAACAGAGACACCTTCAATTAGTGAAAAAAATGAAGCAGTAAAAAAAATTAAAATGATAAAAAATAAATTCTCTAATGGGGAAAGTTTTTCATCACTTGCTAAAAATTACTCGGATAGTGGTAATGCAATGACGGGTGGCGATCTTGGCTGGAGAAAGCTTAGCGAGATCCCAAAAATATTTTTGAAAGAACTTGAAACCTTAAAAAAAGGAAGTGTTAGTGAAATTATAGAAACACTAAATGGATATTATATTTGCTATTTAGAAGATAAAAAAGAAATTACAAATATTAATATTCAAGAAGTAAAAGCTAGGCATGTATTGATAAAAAGAACCGCAATTGTTTCAGACAAAGAAGCAAAAGAAAAACTTATAGAATTAAAAATCAGAATTGAAAATGGTGAATCATTCTCTGATGTTGCAAGAGCGCATTCAGATGATACGATGTCTGCAGCGTCTGGCGGTATACTCGAATGGACAAATCCAGGATCTTTTGTTCCAGCCTTTGAAGATAAGGTTACTAGTTTACCACTAAATAAAATTAGCGAACCTTTTACTACACAATTTGGTTGGCACATTCTAGAAGTTCTTGGTAGAAGAGATCAAGATAATACTGAAATAATAATGCAAAATTTAGCTAGGCAATACATTACTTCTAGTAGAACAAGAGAAGTTATTGATGCATGGTTTATAGAACTAAAAGAACAAAATTTTATAAAATATGTTTCTGAAAATAATAAGAAAAATCAAAGAAATATAAATCTTAAAAAGAGAGATTTAAAAAATACTAATTCATGGGATCCATTTTCTGAATGAAAAATTTACCTAAAATCCTTATAGCACCTGGAGATCCCTCTGGTATAGGTTATGATATATTGCTAGATATACCCCAAAAAAAATTTGAGGCTCATACAATTGCAATTACAAATATAAAATTACTAGAAGAAAGAGCAAAATTATTAAAAAAAAATATAAATTTTTTAAAAGTAGATTTGAATGATAACAATCTACCAGTTTGCTCTCAAAATGAGCTGCTTGTTCATAATATTAATAATAGTAATAAGGTAGATATTGGAAAACCAAGCATAAAACATGCTCCTATGATTTTAGAATCATTAAATATTTCAATTCAAGCATGTTTAGAAAAAAAAGCTAGTGCTATTGTTACCGGCCCAGTTCAAAAAAACATCTTAATGGCATATGGCGAAGATTTTTCTGGTCATACAGAATATATTTCTATAAAAACTGGGGGCACTCCAGTAATGATGCTTCATTCAAAGAAATTAAAAATTGCTCTACTTACGACTCATGTACCATTATCAAAAGTTTCAAATCTTATTACGAGTGAAAGGCTTGAATCCTATATAAATATTATTATTAAGGAGCTTGAGGATAGCTTTGGAATAGCGAATCCAAAAATTAATATTTGTGGTTTAAATCCTCATGCTGGTGAAGACGGGTTTATTGGGCTTGAAGAAAAAGAGATTATCATACCAACAATAAAAATTCTCCAAAAACGAGGTTGTAATATTGGTGGGCCATATTCCGCTGATACTATTTTTAATAGGACTGACTCAGATTTAGTTCTATCAATGTTTCATGATCAAGCTTTACCTGTAATAAAAACATTAGGATTTGGTGATATCGTAAATACAACTCTAGGCCTTCCAATTATAAGAACCTCTGTTGATCACGGAACAGCTCTTGATATTGCAGGTACAAATAAAGCCGATTCAAAAAGCCTTGAAGCTGCTATCCAAACTGCAATTGATATAGCCAAAAGAAAATATGGAAAATAAAATCAAGCCAAATAAAAAATTAGGCCAAAATTTTTTAATAAACAAATATACAATCAACACTATATTAGAAATACTAGACATAAAAAAAGATGATCATATAATTGAAGTTGGGCCAGGAAAAGGTGCTTTGACAGATTTTATTACCTCAAAAACAAAAAATTATATTGGCGTTGAAAAAGATAATAATTTGTGTGATTTACTAAACAAAAAATATAATAATAATATAAAAATTATAAATGAAGATATTTTAAAAATTGATATAAAAGAATTAGATAAAAAAAAATTTAGAATAGTTGGTAATATTCCATATAATATATCAACAAAATTAATTCTTAAATGTATTGACAATATTCACTATATTTCAAATATTCATTTCATGATGCAAAAAGAATTTGTTGATAGATTAATATCTGAGCACGGGAAAAAAACTTATGGAAGATTATCCGTTTTAACTCAAGTATTCTTTAAGGTTGAAAAATATATTGATATAAAACCAAATGATTTTTATCCGGAACCTAAGATATTCTCATCTTTTGTTTCCTTAACGCCACTAAAATCTTGCCTTTTAAAAGATCATGAGACTGATGAGTTCCTTCTTTTTGTAAAAGAGATATTTAACACAAGAAGAAAGAAAATTAAAAATTGTATAAGTATAAATTCTGATATCTATTATGATAGTATTAACAAGCGAGCAGAAGAATTATCAATATCTGAAATGATAAAATTATATAGAGATTTAAAGAGTGATGGAAAGTTTATATAAAATAAATATAAATGTAAAAACTGATTATATTGAAGATCAATCATATCCAAGCGAGAGTAAATATGTATTTTCTTATACTGTATCTATTAAAAATGAAGGAAAAATTCCCGCAAAACTAATTAGTAGGCAATGGATTATTACAGACGCAAATGGAAAAATTGAGGAGGTAACTGGTTTAGGGGTAGTCGGTGAGCAACCTAGACTAAAAGTGGATGAAATTTTTGAATATACCAGTGGAACAATAATTAATACTCCAGTAGGAACTATGCATGGCACCTATCAAATGGTTGCAGATAATGGATATGAATTTGATGCTAAAATACCTTTATTTTCTTTAAGCACTCCAAAAATTCTTAATTAAATGGCTATTTTTGCAATTGGTGACATTCAAGGCTGCTATAAAGAATTTAAAAATTTGCTAAATAAAATTAACTTTAATCCTAAGATAGATAAATTATGGCTAACTGGCGATTTAGTTAATCGCGGACCAAACTCATATGATGTAATAAAATATATTATGGAATTGGAATCAAGCGCCATAACTGTTTTAGGAAATCATGATTTTTATTTACTAGCATCATATTTCAAAGCAAGTCCTTGGCCTTACAGTGAAAATAAATTTTATGATATTTTATCTAGCAAAGATGTAGATGAAATAATCATGTGGTTAAAAAATCAAAAACTCGTGCATATTGATGAAAAACATGAATATATTTTAGTACATGCTGGTATTTATCCTAAATGGACGTTCGATGAAATGCTATTGCTTTCAGCAAAGATTGAAGAATCACTTAAAAGTAAAAAATGTAAAGAGTTTCTGGAAACCTTATGGACAAATAACCCAAATCAATGGAGTAACAGTCTAAGTGAAAAAGAAAAACTAATCTTTTCAGTAAATGTATTTACTAGAATGCGATATCTAAATCAAGACTTGTCTTTAAATTTTGACAATAAATCAAATCCCGATAATAAAATTACTAATAACTCAAGCCCTTGGTATGAATTTAATAATAACATATATAAAAAATATAAAGTTATCATAGGCCATTGGTCAACTCTTGGTTATAAAGAAAAAAATAACTTTATATCTATTGATACTGGTTGCGCCTGGGGTAACAAACTTACAGCAATTAAGATTTTAAAAGATAAAAAAATAAAAAAAATCCAAATAAAATGTTAGAAATTTTTTACATATACTTCAGTTTTGAAATTATGAGAATTTGATTCATCTTTTTTATAAATAGTTTTTTCTATAAGTTCCCATTTTGAAATATCTATAACTGGGAAATATTTATCTCCTTCTATAACATCTTCGATTGTTGTTAAATATAATTTATTAATTAAAGATATTGTTTGGCGGTAAATATCTTCACCACCTATAATAAAAACCTCTTTTTCGTGTTTAAATTTTTCAAGTGATTCATTTAAATTATCAGTAACTATAACTCTCTCATCTTTTAAATTTCTTGATAAAACGATATTTTTTCTGTCAGGCAACGGTTTACCTATTGAATTATAAGTTAGTCTACCCATAATTATGGTTTTTCCTGTCGTGAGTTTTTTGAAATTTTTTAAATCATCTGATAAGTGCCATGGCATACCATTATCTTTACCAATTACTCGATTTTTAGACATTGCAACAATAATTGAGAGATTTTTTATCAAACTGCGATTTCCCCACTTATATGAGGATGAGACTTATAATTTATTATTTGGAAATCTTCATATTTAAAAGAAAAAATGTTATCAACTTTTTCATTAATTTTTAGAAATGGTAGATCGTAGGGTTTTCTAGCTAGTTGTATTTTTGCTTGCTTCAAATGATTATTATACAAGTGTAAATCTCCTACAGAATATATAAACTCACCAACCTCATATTTTAATACCTGAGCGATCATATGTACAAAAAGAGAATATGATGCGATGTTAAATGGTACCCCCAAAAAAACATCTGCGCTTCTTTGGTAAAGCTGGCATGAAAGCTTATTATCGGCAACATAAAATTGAAACAAACAGTGACATGGTGGTAATGCCATTTGATCAAGCTCTCCTACATTCCATGCAGAAATTATATGTCTTCTAGAATCTGGATTATTCTTTAAATTATCAATCAAATTTTCTAATTGATCTACATAAGTATTATCATTTTTTTTCCAACTTCTCCACTGAACTCCATAAATTTTTCCAAGATCACCATTTGCGTCAGCCCATTCATCCCAAATGGTTACTCCATTTTTATTCAAATAATCAATATTGCTATCTCCACTTATGAACCATAAAAGCTCATGAATAACCGATTTAAGGTGCAATTTTTTTGTTGTCACAAGAGGGAAACCGTTTGAAAGATCAAATCTTGTTTGATAACCAAAAGATGAGATAGTTCCAACTCCTGTTCTATCATTTTTTTTCGAGCCATTTTTTATTACGTGGTCAAGCATATCATGGTACTGTTTCATAATAATATCAATTTCCTTTCCTATACTTTAAAATAAATAAACCTAAAATAAACATTGGAAAACATAATAATTGCCCCATTGTAACCCAACTAAATGCAAGATATCCAATGTGTGAATCAGGAACTCTAAAAAATTCTATAAGAAATCTAAATAATGAATAAAGTATTAAAAAGTATGAAGTCAAAACTGACGGTTTAATATCCTTACTCACCATAAAATTTAAAATAATAAATAATACAAATCCTTCAAAAAAGGCCTCATATATTTGTGTTGGATGCCTTGGCATATTATCAATTTTGGGAAAAATTACAGCCCAAATTAAATCTGTTGGTTTCCCCCATAATTCACCATTAATAAAGTTACCAATCCTTCCAGTAAATAAACCAATTGGAACCAGCCTTACTAAAAAATCAGATATTTCAAAAAAAGATACTTTATTTTTTTTGCAAAAGTAAAAAATGCTAAAAATGACTCCAATAAATCCGCCATGAAAGCTCATACCTCCATTCCACAAATATAAGATGCTTATGGGATTTTCAAACGTATATGAAAAATTATAAAAGATTGAATACCCTACTCTTCCCCCAACTAGAACCCCAACAAAATTATAAAATAATAAATCAGAAAAATGATCTTCACTAATTTTAACGATTCTTTTTTTTATAAAATAATTTCCTAGTAACCAAGCGGCTAAAAAAGCTAAAAGATACATTATTCCATACCAATATATATGGAATTCACCTATTGAAATAAAAATTGGATCTATATTGTGTATCATTAGTAATATTTTTTATTATAAATGTATATAATACCAGAGCTATGATAACAAATCGTCTGTCTAAAGAAACTAGCCCTTATTTGCAACAACATGCTGAAAATCCTGTTGATTGGTATCCCTGGTGCCAAGAAGCTCTAGATAAAGCAAAATTTGAAAATAAGCCAATATTACTATCTATTGGGTACTCGGCTTGTCATTGGTGCCACGTTATGGCCCATGAATCTTTTGAAGATAATGAAACAGCTGAAATCATGAATAAACATTTTATTAATATCAAAGTTGATAGAGAAGAAAGGCCAGACTTAGATAAAATATACCAAACTTCACAGATATTACTGAACCAAAGATCAGGTGGTTGGCCCTTAACTATGTTTTTATGTCATGATAATCAAGCACCATTTTTTGGAGGAACTTATTTCCCAAATACCGCAAAATATAATTTACCAAGTTTTAAAGACTTACTTATTAAAGTTTCTGAATACTACAAAGAAAATTATGAAGAAGTACTTAATCATAATGAGTCAATAATTAAAGCTCTCGAAAATATACATAAAACAAATAAAAATAATAAAGCGATTGAAGAAGATATAGAAAAAAAATTCATAAATAATATTGAAAAAATTTTTGATCCTGTAATGGGTGGATTTGGATCAGCTCCAAAATTTCCTCAGCCGGGAGTAATAATGCATATTCTAAACTTTTATCAGGATTTAGATAAAGATGCGCGCAAGAATCTTAATATGGCTCTTTATAGCCTAACATCTATGCAAGAAGGTGGAATTAATGACCAAATTGGAGGTGGTTTTTTTAGATATTCTGTAGACGATATTTGGATGATACCCCACTTTGAAAAAATGCTATACGACAATGCTTGCCTCCTAGAATGTTATTGTAAAGCATACGAAATTACAAAGGATAAAAAGTTTTTTACTACTGCGAGAAAAATAGCAGATTGGATATTAAACGAGATGCAATCTGATAAAGGTGGATTTTATTCAAGTATAGATGCAGATTCTGACACAGGAGAAGGTCAATATTATATTTGGGATAAAAATGAAATAAAATCACATTTAAGTAGAGATCAGTTCAAAGTATTTTCTATATATTTTGGCATTAATAAAGAAGAAAACTTTGAAAAAAAATATCACCTTTATGTTTCTTATAATAAAAAAGAAAATTTTAAATCTAAGGAAAAAAATATAGATTATAAAATTCTAGAAGAAAGTTTAAATATACTAAAAGTAATTCGTGAAAAAAGAAAAAAACCTTTTGTAGATGAGAAAGTACTAACGTCTTGGAATGCTCTTACAATAAAATCTTTAGTAGATTTTTATAAAATCTCAAAAGATGAAAGTTATTTATTAGCTTGTGAAAAAGCAATTAATTTTTTAATTAATAATATGGTTTTTAAAAACGGACTACACGCTACATATAAAGATGGGAAATCTCATATAAATGCTTATCTCGATGATTATGCATTTTTAATAAACTCTATTCTAAATTTCTTATCAGTAAAATGGAATAATAATTTATTTGATAAAGCAGTTACTTTATCAAATATTTTAATTGAAAAATTTTTAGATAAGGAAAATGGGGGATTTTTTTTTACTGCAAATGATCATGAAAATCTTATACAAAAACCAAAACCGACAGCTGATGAAGCTTTTCCGTCTGGGAACAGTATTGCAGCAAGAGTTCTAATTAAATTGGGATTTTTAATGAATAATACAAAATATATAGATGCAGCAAGCTCAACATTTATGTTTGCATCCGAACAAATAAATAATGCACCTAATGCGCATAGTTCTTTCTTAGATAGTTACTCATTAATTAAAAATCCATTTATACTTGTAATCATAAAATCCTTAGATAAATCAAAGGATGCAGAGATTTGGCTTGATAAATTAATTGATTTAAACAAGTCTTATGTAGACTATTATTTAATTACCGAAAATAATACTGGTTACGCAAATATTGATGATAAAATAGTTAACAATAAAACAACAGCTTACATATGTACAAATTTTTCATGTGAACAACCAATTTACGATATCGAGGAATTTATTTCTAGGATAAATATTTTATGAAAATAATTAATTTTTTAAAAAAACTCTTTAAGTTCATATTGCACATAACAAATACAAAAAAAATAATTTCTGATATTGGAGATTTTGAAATTTGTGCAGATGATATTCAATCTGAAAAAATAAGATTATGGTTTAAAAAAATTCTAGATATTATTCAAGTAAAGACAATTATTAAAGGTAAAATCAAAGAAGGTAATTATCTAATTATATCAAATCATTCTTCTTGGTTGGATATAATTATTTTAGGAAGTACTTTTAAAACAACTTTTTTATCAAAAATTGAAGTTAGTCGTTGGCCAATTATTGGACGAATCACTACAGCTGTGGATATGCTTTTTATAAATAGAGGAGCAAAAAATGCTGCTTCATTAGCAGTAGATAAAATTTCTAATTTTATTGAAAATAATAGGAATGTGACTATTTTTCCTGAAGGTACGTCATCAGGGGGCAAAGGATTGCTTAAGTTTAAACCTAGACTTTTTGCTAGCTGCATAAACACCGGTTCACCTATTCAGTGTGTAATTATAAAATACCCACACATAAATAAAAATATTCATCCTAGTGTTCCATTTGTTAGGGGTAATTCTTTATTTTTTAGTATTCTTAAAGTTTTACTTCAAAACGATATTGTCGCTGAGGTTACAATATCAGATTTGGTATACGTAAATGATAAGGACAGAAAATCTATTGCAAAAGAGTGCTTCGAAATTGTAAAAAATAATTTAGAAAATAATGCTAATTAATATTCTTGAAACTGCTTTTGATTTAATAATAACTTTAAATGATGATTTGTTTGAAATTATAAATCTTTCTCTTAAAGTTACTTTATCAGCACTAATTATTGCTGTTTCAATTAGCATACCATTTGGTGCATTTTTAGCTCTATACAAAAATAAATATCAGTCTTTAATAGTTCTAATTTCTAATACTTTAATGGGAATGCCTCCGGTTGTTTTAGGTCTTTTGATATATACGCTAGTATCTAAAAAAGGTATTTTTGGTTTTCTCGACATATTATATACTCCAACTGCGATGATTCTTGCTCAAACACTACTTATTATCCCAATTGTTATATCACTAACATACGAGGAAGTTTATAAAAAAAATAAAGACTATAATTTATTATTAAATTCCCTAAACCTAAATAATTTTTCTAAGTTGAAAACCTTAATATATGAATGCAGATATGCTCTTGTAACTGTAGCTTTAACTGGATTTGGAAGAGCTAGTGCCGAAGTAGGTGCTGTAATGATAGTTGGAGGAAATATTAATCATTACACAAGAGTTATGACAACAGCTATTGCTTTTGAAACAAGCAAGGGAAGTATCGAGCTAGCAGTTGCTCTTGGACTAATTTTGATATTAATATCATTCATTATTACTTTATTAATTAAATCACTTAGGAAAATAAGTTAAATGAATATTTTACCTCTAAAAGTTAAGAATTTAAATTATGTTGTTAATGGAAAAAATATTTTAAAAAATATCAATATAGAATGTAATAATAATAATGTAACAATCGTGGCTGGTAATAATGGATCTGGCAAAAGTACTTTTCTTAAAATTCTGCATGGATTAATAAAGACACAAAATAATAATAAAATAAAATGGGGCGAATTTTATATTTCTGATATAAAAAGAGAGCAATCTATGGTATTTCAAACACCAATTCTTTTAAACAGAACTGCATATGAAAACTTATTATATGTTGCAAAAAAGAAAAATATAACAGAAAAAAATTATGTTGATAAAATAATTGATAAACTAAATATCAAAAATATTTCAAATGTTAATACAAAATACATATCAGGTGGTGAAAGACAAAAAGTTGCAATAGGCATGTCTATTATAGGTAACCCAAAAATTATTTTTTTAGATGAGCCAACATCTCAACTTGATCCAGCATATAAGAATGATATAGAAAATATTATAAACGAATTATCTTATAATAAAGTCAAAATATTTATGACATCCCATGATATTTCTCAAATAAAAAGAATTGGTAGTGAAATAATATTTATGGATAATGGTGAAATTATCTATCACGATAGTGTGAAAAAATTTTTTGAAGAAAAACAATGTAACTTAATTAGTGAATATATAAATTATGGATAATTCTTTAAAAAAAACTTAAATTGTTATTTGCATGCTTAATAATTTTTTCTTTAATATACTGCATACCCTGTAGATTTGACATTGCAGCTCTAATAACACTTCCAGCTAATTTATTTTCAAAAGAGTATAAAATCTCAATAAGTTTTAGTTGTTGTCTTGCATTTTTATTAACAATTTTTTGCTTTCTTGCATAGCCTGAAAAAAAGTTCTGGTTTTCGAATTTGTAACTACTTTTCTGCAATGTATCTCTAATTTCAATAATATCTGATATTCCCAAGTTTAAACCCATGCCTGCAAGTGGATGAACAGAGTGAGCTGAATCTCCAACAAATAATACTTTTCCAGACTTATATGTTTCTGAATCATAACCAATCAATTTAAATGTATTTATTTTTGATGATAATGAAATTTTACCAAAACTATTATTTGTAATATCTTTAATAAATTTGAGAATACTGTCTTCGCAAAAATTTTTTTCATCGTATTTTTCATTTTTTACACTTATTACCATTGAAAATGAGTTACTTGATACTGGCAAAAAAGCTACTGGACCACTTTCAAGAAAAATTTGATATGCTTTATTTTTATTTGGTATTTCATGAGCTATATTGAAAACCAATGCTTGTGAAGCATAGTCATCATATATATTTTTAATACCTAAGCTCCTTTTTATGCTTGATTTTGAGCCTTCACAACTAAATAAATATGAAGCCGTAATTTTTACATCTGTATTTGTTAATACTTTAATATTTTTTTTGTTATCTTCTATTAATTCAACTTCACAATTGTCAATAAATGTTATTTTTTCGTCTTTTTCAATCTTTTTCATAAGCTCTTGAACAATATTTTTGCTTTGAGCTATATACCCTATGTTTTTGTTGCTTTCCTTTTTTGTAAAGCTTAATAGATTTTTTTCACTATACTTTCTATAATAAATAAACATACCGTCTATATTATTTACTTCTTTAATACTCCTCCAAACATCAATATCCTCGAAGAAAAATTTTGTCTTTTCTGAAATCGAGTAAACTCTGTTGATCTTTTTGCTAGCATTTAAATTTTTTTCAATTATTATAATTTTCTTGTTTTCTTTACTTAAAGAGAGTGCTAGTGACATTCCTACAATACCTGATCCAACGATAATAATATCTGCATTCATAATTATTCTTTTAAATTTGAAATTAACGAGTGTGAGAAATTCACCCCTAATAGGTATCGAATCACATTTACCCTTAAAGATTTGTTCATATCCATAATTAAAAACGATACTCCTAAAAGATTATTTCTAAAAAAACCTTTGCCATGGATCAAAGAAGCGAGATAGTCAGTGAATTTTAGTAGCCTATTCACTTCTCTTTCTCTCTTTTCATAATAATCCTTAAATATTGCTGAAAAGTTATCTTTATTTTTTAGATTTGATTTTTTTATTATTTCTGTTAATTGTGTGCAATCTCTTAATGATAAATTAAAGCTTTGTGCTGCTATAGGATGTAATGTATGGGCAGCATCACCTAGGAGACACATGTTATCCTTTGCACAGTTTTTATAATATTTCATTTTTAATGGATAAGTCTTTATGTTTTTGATATTTTTTATATTACCGCATTTTTTACCCATTAGATCTTGAAAATAATTTTTTAAGCCTGTTTCTTCTAATTTATTGATTAATTCAGTTTCTTCCTTATTTGTTGAATATATTAATGTCCAAGAATTTTCTTTTCTAGGTATTAATCCTATGATCCCTTTATTTGTAAATCGTTCAAATGCAGTTTCTGAATTGTATATGTCAGATACTAGTTCACATGTAATTGCATTTTGTTGGTAATCTTTTTGTACTTTGTCTAGAAAAATTTCACTAATAATATCTTCTGATGAGCCGGTCGAGAAAATTACTGCATCTGACGTGATAATTTTTTCTATTGAATTTTTGATATATTTTACTTTAACACCATTACTTTGTTTTACATTCATAACTTTTGCTTCATGAATAAATTTAATATTTTTTTCTTTTTCAATATTTTCATAAAGAATTTTAATTAATTCTTTAATTGAGATTTGATAACCAAGAGAATCTAAATTTTCGTCTTTTGATTTTACAATTGTAGAACCGAATATATTTTTTTTTGAAATATGTATATTTTTTACTTTTGTACAATGCGTATTTATTTTGCTCCATAGACCTAAACTATCAAATATAATTTTGCTTGTGTTTGATAATACTATATATCTATTATTATCTATTTTTTTATAAAATGATTTTGGCTGCATATCTACCAAGGATATATTTAAATTTGTGTTTTTTAATAAGTTACAAAAAGCTAATCCTGTTAAGCCTGCCCCAATCATAATTATATTATCTTTTTCTTTATCCATTTTTCATATCACACAATAATTCAATTTCGGAGCGTTTTTTTGCAAGCCCAGATGTTAATACTTCATTTCCATTTTTAGTTATCAACACATCATCTTCAATTCTAACTCCTATACCTCTCCATTCTTTTGGAATTTTTTTATTTAATGATGAAATGTATATTCCAGGCTCGACTGTTATTATCATTCCGGGCTTAAACTTAATATTTTCATATTCTCCAACATCGTGTACATCAAGGCCAAGCCAATGCCCTGTCTTGTGCATAAAAAAATCTTTATATAATTCTTCTTCAATAACTTTTTCAATACTTTCATTTAATAAACCTAACTCTATTAAACCCATTGATATCTCATTAACCGTTACTTGATGTACATCATCCCAAGTAACCCCTGGTCTGACAAAATCAATGGTTTTTTCTTGGGCTTTTAAAACTACATCATATACTTTTGATTGCTTTTCTGTGAATTTTCCACCTACAGGAAATGTTCTTGTGATATCCGATGCATATCCTTGATTCTCTGCAGCAGCATCAATTAACACCAACTGGTTTTCTTTAAGTAAACAATCATTTTTTATATAATGGAGTGTGCACGCATTATTTCCACTTCCAACGATTGACATATATGCATGATGCATATTATTTTTATTAAAAATATACTTTATTTCTGCATCTAATTCGTATTCATAAATTCCAGGTTTTGCCTTTTTCATTGCCTCTTTATGGCCATTGATTGACACATTTACTGCATCTTTTATCATTTTTATCTCATAATCACTCTTTATTAATCTTAAATTGTGGGTTATTGAGTGTAATGCTACAATTTTTTTTGGAAATACAGATTTTTTTCTATCATTTTTTCCAGATTTTTTAACCTGTTTTTGAATAATATCGTCTAATTCACAATTTATTCCAAGCTCTATATACAAGCTATTTTTATTTTCCAGATAATTTAGAATTTTATTTTTATAATCGCTATAGTTAAGAATTTCGTTAAAACCATAAAGCTTTTTTATATCATTGTTATCCAGGCGGTTTCCTTCCCATATTTTCTCATGTTCAGATGTATTATCGCGAAATAGAACTGTTTTTGGTTCATTGTTTTCTTTATAAATAATACTTACAAGATTTGGTTCGCTTAAACCATTGATATATAAAAAATCACTATCTTGCCTATAAGGATTTTCAACATCTCTAGTCCTATAATTTCTATTAGCAGATGATAATATAGCCACAGAATTTTCTGGCATTTCACTAATCAATGCTAGCCTTCTATTCTGTAATTCTGATAATTTCATATTCACTTGTCAAAAAATTATATATAAATAAATTAGTAATTTTCTATTGACCTACAAAGCCTGCAAGAATAATATAACTAATATATGAATAATGATCACATAATATCTGAACTAAATAAAGAGCTAGACGAACTTGAAAGCAAAATAGAGATATTGTCTAACAAATATTTAGAACTAAAGAAAGAAAATCAACTTCTAAGAGAAAGACAAGAAAAAGAAGTGTCTGAAAAATTCAAAATCAAAGAAAAAAATCAAAAAGTTCAAACAAAAGTAGAAGGAATAATAAATAGACTAAGATCGCTGGAGTACACTCAGTAATGGACAATGAAAGTAACAAAATCCCTGTAACAGTTAAAATTCTTAATCAAAACTATGACGTTTTCTGCGCCAGTAATGAAAAAGATGCTTTGATGAAATCAGCCGAGCTACTGAATGATAAAATGATGAAGACAAAAGCTGAAGGAAAAACTATTGGTCTTGATAGAATTGCTGTAATCTCAGCTTTAAATTTCGCAAGTGATTCATTAAATCATAAAGATATGACAAACACATTGAATTCTTCAGTGAAACAAAAAATTTCTAATTTAAATCAAAAATTAGACTTGTTAATTCAAAATTAATTTTCATATTTTATACACTGGTCTATAACGAACTAATTTGATATATTCAAATAAGAACTGATGTACACGATATTGTTGTTATATCTTTGTTCCTAATTTTTTAAAAGGGATTAAGTTACTAAAATCTGGTGTGCAAACCTATTATTTAGGAAGCCTAAAGTTTTAAACTTAGACCCACCTGAACTCAACGGTTCAAGGAAAATTAATAATAACGGTACATCGGTTTTTTCCTTTCAAAATCATCTAAAATTTAAAAATTTATAAAAAAAAACAAAAAAACATAATTTTTTTATAAAAAGACTAAAAAAACAAAAAATAAACAAAAAAAACTTAAAATAACTGTAAAAAAACAAAAAAAACTTAAAAAATACTAAAAAAAAACTTAAAAACTTAAAAAATACTAAAAAAAAACTTAAAAACTTAAAAAATTTTATTAAAAAACCAAGAAATAAGTTAATTAATTAACAAAAAAGCTTTAAAAATGAAAAATTAAAATAAAATATTAAGAAATATTTGTAAAAACAACAAAAAAAAATATTTTTTCAATGTATTTACCTACAATCTTTAAAAGTTATGTTTTTAAATAAAAAAAAAGATTGTATTTTGTATTTAGATCATTACACTTTTATTTGATAACCAACTTTTAAGTGTTTTGGAGGATTTAAATGGCCATTAAACGAAAGAAGAAGAAGGTAGTAAGAAAGTCAGCTGCAAAGAAAAAAGTTGTAAGAAAAGCAGCTAAAAAGAAAGTAACTAAGCGTAAAGTAACTAAGAAAAAAGTAACTAAGCGTAAAGTTAAAAAGAAAGCTAAGAAAAAAGTAACAAAAAGAAAAGCAGCAAAGAAAAAAGTAACTAAGCGTAAAGTGAAGAAAAAAGTAACTAAGCGTAAAGTGAAGAAGAAAGTAACTAAGCGTAAAGTGAAGAAGAAAGTAGCTAAGCGTAAAGTTAAAAAGAAAGTAGCTAAACGTAAAACTACAAGAAGGAAAAGATAGTTTCGTTAGGTAGCAATATTAAAGGCCTCTTAAGAGGCCTTTTTTTTATTTCAAAAAAGATGAATATCCTTTGTTATTCGTCTCATCGGTAAACTTATAACCTAAATCTGTCAAAAATTCTCCTAAATCATGCTCACTACAATCTAAAATATCAATTCCGACGAGAACCCTTCCAAATGCAGAACCATGATTTCTGTAATGAAATAAAGTGATATTCCAATCACTTTTCATTTTATTTAAAAAATTTAATAATGCTCCAGGTTTTTCAGGAAACTCAAATCGAAATAGTTTTTCATTAATTTTTGAGTTTGGCTTCCCGCCCACCATATATCTTAAATGTAATTTAGCAACCTCGTCTTTAGTAAGGTCTATAAAATCATAATTCTTACTATTTAAGTCGCTAGATATTTTTTTTGTGTCTTCGGCTATATTATCAGTCTTTATACCTACAAAAACATTTGCTGAATTATTACTAGCATATCTATAATTAAACTCGCTAATACTTCTTCTGCCTATTACTTCACAAAATTCCCTAAAGCTACCAGATTTTTCAGGAATTTTAACTGATAACAAAACTTCTCTACCTTCTCCTATCTCTGCTCTTTCAGTTACATGCCTTAATCTATCAAAATTAAGATTTGCACCAGAGTTTATAGTCACAATTTTTTTATTTTTTATATTGTTGCTTACAATAAACTTTTTCATTCCTGCTACCGACAATGCTCCAGCTGGCTCAGACATTACTCTTGTGTCTTCATATATGTCTTTTATAGCTGCGCAAGTTTCATCAATTGACACTAATATCACACCGTCGACATAATTTTTAGATATATTGAACGTCTCATCACCAATTCTTTTTACCGCACATCCATCAACGAATAACCCAACTTGGTCTAAGCTAGTTGGTTTATTATTCTCCAAGGACGTATGTAAAGTTGGCGCATCCTCAGACTCAACTCCATATATTTTTGCATTTGGATAATACTTTTTTAAGTAAATCGACATCCCTGACATAAGGCCGCCACCTCCAACTGGTATAAAAAAAATATCGGGTTCCTCATTAGATTGCTCCACTATTTCCTTTGCTACTGTGCCTTGTCCTGCTATTACCAATGGATCATCAAATGGATGGATGAACACCCTTTCTTCTTTTTTTGAGGCCTCTACTGCAAAATCATACGCCTCATCAAAAGAATCACCAAAAAGGACAACTTGCACACCAAATTTTTTTACAGATTCTATTTTTATAGATGGTGTTGTTGTTGGCATTACAATTTTAGCATCAATATTTAATTTAGAGGCTGATAATGCAACGCCTTGGGCATGATTACCCGCTGATGCAGCTATTATTCCTTTAGCTATCTGTGTTTTATTAAGATTGCTAATTTTATTATATGCCCCACGGCATTTGAAAGAAAAAATAGGCTGTAAATCCTCTCTTTTTAAATAAATAGTATTCTCGTATTTTGTAGAAATTTTAGTCAACAATGTCAATGGTGTTTTTTCTGCAACATCGTATACATTGCTTTCATTTATTTCTTTTATGTAATTTATTTTCATATAATTTTTGCTTGTTTTTATATTATATAGATTGTTTTATGCACAATTATGTATAGTATAACCATTTTAGCGAGATTATTTATAATATTATGACAAAAAAATGGATACAAGGAGAAGTTGTAAGTGTCAAACATTGGACAGATTCTCTATACTCTATAAGAATTAGTGCTCCTGAAGTAAAATTCATTGCTGGGCAATATACAAAGATTTCTTTAAATATTGATAATCAAGAAATTGCAAGACCATATTCTTTTGTTAATTCACCAAATGAAGAACTCTTAGAGTTTTACTCTGTATCTGTTCCAAATGGTCCACTTTCAACTGCACTTCAGAAACTTGATAATGGCGCACAAATAAATGTTGGCCCAACAGGTAATGGTTTTCTTATATTAGAAGAAATACCAAGTGTAGATAATATATGGATGTTAGCTACTGGAACTGCCATAGGCCCATACCTATCGATCTTAAAAACAGATGAATCATGGAGTAAATTTAAAAAAGTAATACTAGTTCATGCTGTTAGATACAGTAAAGAACTTACATATCAAGAAACTATAAAGGAAATTAGCGATAAATATGGAGATCGATTCATTTATATTACATACGTTAGTAGAGAGAATACAGAACACTCTATCAAAGGAAGGATTCCAAATAGTATAGCTAAAAATGAACTACAAAATAAAGCTGGAGTTGAAATGAATCCTAAAGAAACTCATGTAATGCTATGTGGAAACCCTGATATGGTTAAAGATACAACACTAGCATTAAAAAAAATTGGTTTAAAAAAACACAGAAGAAATTCACCTGGGCATATAACAACTGAAAATTACTGGTAAGATCTGTCAATTACTTTATTTATGATTTTGCCAATTCCTTCGATTTCACACTCAACAATATCGCCATCTTTTAAAAATTCTGGCGGAGTTCTTGCAAATCCAACACCACTCGGCGTACCTGTTGCTATAATATCACCAGGCATAAGATAAGTGCTTTTTGAAATTGTTTCTAA
This sequence comes from uncultured Gammaproteobacteria bacterium, assembly GCA_913050095.1. Lineage (GTDB taxonomy): Bacteria > Pseudomonadota > Gammaproteobacteria > Poriferisulfidales. Next base: position 44,525 of record CAJXAV010000001.1, on the reverse strand, counting down.
TTGTGTAGGAATATCAAAAATTTGATAACTTGTATTAGATTCTTGTTTAATAAGATCGTTGACTCTACAAGATATTTTTAAGTTATGTGGATTATTTATTTCATTTTTTGACACTATGCATGGCCCGATTGGGCACGAGCCTGGTAGACTTTTCCCTAAAAAAAACTGTTTATGATTTCTTTGGATATCTCTAGCAGAAACATCGTTTAATACTGTATAACCATAAATATATTCATATGCCTCTTCTTTTTTAATACGAATTCCAGCTTTACCAATAATTACTGCTAATTCTGACTCCCAATCAATTTCTTCTGAAACTTCTTTTCTCAAAGGTATTTCACCATATGGAGAATTGATACTCAATGATGATTTAGTAAAAATTATTGGATGTTTTGGTCTTTTAATATCCTTTAGAAAAACTTTTTCAGATTCTTTTATGTGATCTTCATAATTTAAACCCATACAAATTATGTTTTGCTGCGGTCTTTGTATTGGCGCTAAAATTTTATTTTTTTGAATAGATATTGAATTTAGATTTGAGCTTCCTATGAAATCCAAAAGCTCAGCATTTTTATTTTTATTATTATAATTTAAGAAATTCTGAACAGTTTTATAAAAATCAGGGCAATTATCTAACATCTTAGGAACAAGAAACTCTTTTCCATCATCACTAATAGCTAATAATTCTAAATTATTATGCTCAACCATATACAATTTCATTTTTTTACTCCGTTTTCTTTATATGACGAATATATTTCGCGTTATCTTTTAAAATAATTTCTATTTCACGACAATTAATATTTATAATATTGTCTTCGTTTTTAAATTTTATTTTTAAATCAATAACCCCTTTTTTTAAAAAAGGAAGCATTAGCATATTTTTATAGGTATAAAAATCATAACTAATTTCTATTGATTCAATTTTATAATCGAGTAATTCTAAATTTTGAAAATCAGACACATTTGTCAATTTTATTTTACCATCTTGAGTCCACAACGTTTTTTCTTCTGCGTCGTCCATTGTCTTTCTAATATTGGCATTTTGAAAGTAAAAAAATAATTCATTATTATCTTTTTTTATATTAACTGCTAAACCATCTAATTGTAATATTCTAAAACTCATATATCTAAAAAATAATTTTTAACGTAATCTTCATATTTCTCATTTTCCTTTTTTTCTAATTCCTTTTTCTTAATATTTGATAATTCAGACTCTCTAATTAATAATTTTAAAATATGATTATTAGCTCTTAAGTTAGAAAAATATTTTTGTTGTTTCCATATATTCTCCATACAAAACTCATAAAAACTATATCCATTTTTTATCATTTTATCTAAAACTAAATTTGAGGGTAATTTTTCATTTTTTTCTATTTTTTGTTTTTGATCCTCTATACTTTGCATGTATACATCATCATTCTTCATTCCTTTCATCATAATTGCAATACTTTCTAGCTCTTTTAGAATTTTACTTAATTCTGATTTCAGCGGAATATTTTTACCATGCTTTGCTAATGTAAAATTCTTATCTCTTCCGTTATGAGCAACCGTGGTTAAATTATTTTTAATCTCTTTGTATTCTTCTTTTGATATATTTTCTTCGCTGCTAAAAAGGCTGTGCATTATAAGTAATTCTATAAAATACATCTGATTTTTTTCAATTCCAGTATTACAAAATATATTATTATCAATTGACCTTAATTCAATATAGTCTACTCCACTTTCTAGAAGTGCCTTTGATGGTCTCATTTTTAAATTTGGGTCTGGTTTTGGTCTAACTGTACTATAATATTCGTTTTCTATTTGTAAGATGTTTTCGTTTATTTGTTTATAATATCCATCTTTGTAAACCCCGATTTTTTTATATTCCTTGCACGGACTTTTTATAGCATCGTCAAGACTTTTTGAATACTTTTCAATTGAATTATAATCAATATGTACACCCATATCTTCTTCTTTATTGTTTTGATACCCAATATCTCCCATTCTTAAAGAAGTTGCGTTTTTTTCATAATATGTATAGTCATCAAAAGACTTTAAAGTTGTACTCTTGCCAGATAAATAAGATTTACAAACTGCTGGAGAACATCCAAATAGATATGCTATTACCCATCCGTTTCTTAATAAATTTCTTGATATTATAAAATATTGTTCTGACTTAAAATCTTTTAAATTTTTTTTTGTTTTCTTGAAATTAGAGTATTCTTTCCAAAAAGCATCTGAGAATGAGTAATTAAAATGAATACCTGAAATAACCTGCATTATCCTGCCATATCTATTTCCTAAACCTCTTCGATAGGTTGTTTTCATCCTTGCAGAATTTGATGTTCCATAATATGCGATCGGTATACTTTTATCACCAGCTATTATACATGGCATACTTGCTGGCCATAAATATTCATCATCTAAATTTTTGTATATAAAAGCAATTATGTTTTCTAGGTATTCTATAGCCTCATTGTGAGAGTTACATGGTGGTGTTACAATTTCTATTAATGCCTCAGAGTAATCTGTCGTTATATACTTATTTGTTAAAGACGAACCAAAAATATCTGGATGCATCTTATATGAAATTGTCCCATTCTTGTCTACCCTAAGTGATTCCTTTTCTAAACCAATTTTCGAGTTTGCTAAAAATAACGAACAAGAATGCTTGGATAAATTTGCTAAAAACTTATCAATCATTTTTTTTACCTAAATTTCAGAGAGGAAAGTTAAAAGTCTACTTACTTTAAAATTTTATTTTATTTTTCGTCGTAATCCGCAAATCTGGCAGCAATTTGCATTATCACAACTGCTAGTACCACCGCACCTATTGTAATCCAAGCCCAACCTGTCATATCAATACTCCTTTAAATAATTATAGTTATTTTATCATGGTTTTAAGTCTTTTCCAGTCAAATAATGGGCCAGGATCTAATTTACGTCCAGGCGCTATATCAGAATGCGATACTATCCTATCTTCATTTATGTATTTATATTTTTTCATTAAACTTTTTATAATTATAGATAAGTTTTTGTATTGTAACTCTTCATAAGAGATATCCTCGCAGCCTTCCAATTCAATTCCAATAGAATAATCATTACAATTATCAATATTTTCGTACGATGACTTTCCTGCATGCCATGCTCTCTTATTGAAAGGTACAAATTGTATAATTTCGCCAGTCCTTTTTATATAAAGATGAGATGAAACTTTCATTTTTCTAATTTTATTTAAATATTCATCATCAGTTTTTTTTAATTTATTTTGAAAAAAGTCTTCTACGAAATTATTGCCAAAAATTGTTGGTGGGAGACTAATGCTGTGAATCACTATCAAAGATATATTTATATTATCCGGTCTGTTATCAAAATTTTCAGAATTCAAAAATTTAACGTTTTCTAATAAATGGTTTTCTATGTTCATAAGTACATTATGCAAAAAAAAAGCCCTGACTTGCAGGACTTTTTATATTTTTTGAGCATTTACGCTTACATCATGCCGCCCATGCCGCCCATGCCGCCCATGCCGCCCATAGGGTCCATGCCACCGCCATGAGAATGGCCACCCGCTTCTTCATTTTCAGCAGGGAGTTCAGCCACCATTGCTTCAGTTGTTATCATTAATCCTGCTACAGAAGCTGCATTTTGCAAAGCTGATCTTGTGACTTTTGTTGGATCCAAAATTCCCATAGCAATCATATCACCAAATTCTCCAGTTGCCGCGTTATAGCCTTCATTTGAGTTTTTACTTTCTGAAACTTTAGCTAAAATTACTGAAGCTTCATCACCAGCATTGCCAACAATTTGTCTCAAAGGTTCTTCCATAGATCTTCTAAGAATGCTAATACCCATATCTTGATCTGGGTTGTCACCTTTTAAATCGTTAATTGCAGCAATTGCTCTTATTAGGGCAGTGCCTCCACCTGGCACAACACCTTCTTCGACTGCAGCTCTTGTTGCATGAAGTGCATCTTCAACTCTAGCTTTCTTTTCTTTCATTTCAACTTCTGTTGCAGCTCCAACTTTTATTACAGCTACACCACCAGCTAATTTTGCCATTCTCTCTTGAAGTTTTTCCTTATCATAATCGGAAGTTGCTTCTTCAATCTGCGCTCTAATCTGATCAACTCTTCCTTTGATTTGATCTCCTCCACCAGCACCATCGACAATTGTTGTGTTTTCTTTTGAAATATTTACTTTTTTAGCTGTACCCAAATCTTCCAAGGTAGCTTTCTCAAGAGAAAGACCTACTTCTTCAGACAAGACTGTACCACCAGTTAAAATTGCGATGTCTTCTAACATTGCTTTCCTTCTATCCCCAAATCCTGGAGCTTTAACTGCTGAAACTTTTACAATACCTCTTATTGAGTTTACAACAAGTGTAGCAAGTGCTTCACCTTCAACATCTTCAGCAATTATTAATAGTGGCTTGCCAGCTTTTGCGACAGCCTCTAGGATTGGTAACATTTCTCTTATGTTTGAGATTTTTTTATCATGAAGAAGAATAAAGGGCTCGTCTAAATCACATGTCATACTATCTTGGTTATTAGCAAAATATGGTGATAAATATCCTCTATCGAATTGCATTCCTTCCACGACTTCTAGTTCATTTTCTAAGGAGTTTCCTTCTTCTACTGTAATTACGCCTTCTTTTCCTACTTTATCCATAGCATCAGCTATAATATCTCCAACTTGTGAATCTGAATTTGCTGATATACAACCTACTTGAGCAATTTCTTTATTATCCGCGCATGGTTTAGATATATTTTTTAGGGCTGATACAGATTCAACTACTGCTTTATCAATGCCTCTTTTTAAATCCATTGGATTCATTCCTGCTGCAACTGATTTCATGCCTTCTCTAACAATAGCTTGAGCTAATACTGTTGCAGTTGTGGTGCCGTCTCCAGCAACGTCAGAAGTTTGTGATGCAACTTCTTTAACCATCTGTGCGCCCATATTTTCGTACTTATCTTTTAGTTCTATTTCTTTAGCAACTGATACACCGTCTTTTGTTACTGTTGGAGCTCCAAAAGATTTATCAAGAACAACATTTCTACCCTTAGGGCCTAAAGTTGCTTTTACAGCATTTGCTAACAAATTTACACCAGCGACCATTCTTTGACGCGCTTCATCTCCAAACCTTACTTCTTTTGCTGCCATTTTAATTCACCTTTCAATGTTATTTAATTTAAAAAATTTTTAATCTATAACCGCCATAATGTCATCTTCTTTCATTACGACTAATTCATCAGAATCTACTTTAACTTCTGTTCCAGAATATTTACCAAATAAAACGATGTCCCCAACTTTCACATCTAGCGGCTGAACATTTCCATTTTCCTGAATTTTTCCGTTACCAACGGCAACAACTTCACCTTTGATAGGTTTTTCGGTTGCGCTATCAGGAATAATTATGCCGCCTGGCGAAGATTTTTCTTCTTCCATTCTTTTTATGACTACTCTGTCATGCAAAGGTCTAATTTTCATACTATTAACTCCCGGTATATTTTAATCAATTTTTAGCACTCTCTTTAGGAGACTGCTAATTTTATTGATCATAAGGGAAAAGTCAAGATTTAATTATCAGGATCTATATCAATATAATCTTTATTTTTTGAAGCATGATGTGTTCTGCTTTTTAATCCTGAAAAAGCTTTTTTTATTAATAAATTTACTAGAATTATACGCGTAGGGGGTAAAAGTATTAAAATACCAATAAAATCAGTAAAAAAACCTGGAATTAGTAAAAAAATCCCACTAATAAAAAGCATTAAGTTGCTCAAAATCTCAATTCCTGGATGGTTTGCATTTAGCATTGATTGCCTAGCTTGCACGAAAGATGCAAGGCCCTGATATCTAATGGTTGCAACTCCTAATATTGCAGTTAAAAGTGTAAAAATTATTGTTGAAGTAGGACCTATTTCTGTTCCTATTTTTACAAACAAGTAAATTTCTATAATTGGAAGAAAAATTATCGTAAATATTATTTTCATTATTTTTTATTATATTTATGGGAATTATATAAGTTCTTAGTTATCTCAAGATTTTCTTTAAGATTAAGAATTGTATTATCCCAACCCAAAACTTCATTTGATATTATATTTGCTAAAGCATCTGTACTATTTTTTTCGTCATTCAAAGCAGTTATGTAATTAAATGATTTTCCGCCTTTTGCAAGAAAATTTTCCTTACTCTGCATATTAATTTCTTCAAGTGTTTCTAAACAATCACACAGGAAACCTGGGCAAAATATGTCTACACTATCAATGCCATCACTTGCCAATTTTTCTAACACTTCATCTGTGTATGGCTGCAACCAAACTTGTGCTCCGAATCGTGATTGAAATGTAACGATATAATCTTTTTCGTCTATATTTAAATCTTTTGCGATTAACCTCGCTGTTTTATGGCAATAACAATGATATGGGTCACCTTTGTGCAAATTTATTTGTGGTAAGCCATGAAATGAAAAAACTAATTTTTTTGCTTTTTCTTTTTTTTCCCAAGAACTTTTAATTTTTTGCGCACATGCGTTTATGTAGTGTGCGTTATCATGATATGAAGATAAAAATCTTATATCTGGAATGTTTCGCCAGCTACGTAATTCTAATGAGATTTTATCAAAAATTGATGCCGTGGTTGCAGCCGAATACTGGGGAAACATTGGTATTATTACTAATCTATTAATATTCTCATTTTTAAAGCTTTCAAGTGCTTTTTTAATAGACGGATTTCCATACCTCATTGCTAAATCTATAACAATAGAATTTTGACTAAACGAATATTCAGGTTTTTTTAATTTATTTACTATATTCTTTGATATAACTAACAAAGGAGAGCCTTCTTTTAACCAAATCTTTCGGTATAAATCCCTGCTTTTTTTTGGTCGTATGTTTAGTATTATTAAATTTAATATTAACCACCAGATAATTTTTGGAATTTCAACAATCCTAGGATCAGATAAAAATTCCGACAAATACCTTCTAACTGAGGAAGTTGTAGGTTCATCAGGCGTCCCTAAGTTAATTAAGAGAACACCAATTTTTCTCTCGTCGCCATGCTTGTAATTTTCGTAAGATTTATATTTCATAGTTTTGAATTTATATTATAAACAAAAGAAAAGTTTTTAGTAACAATATATATATTGTCTTATAACCTATTACGTAAAGGACTTGTTCTGGGGAAATGTTGTTTCAAAAATTCCATTTGATCAAATAAGATAACTTTTCCCTGAAGAAATATATACTCCGCATGGGTTGGAACAAAAGGTATTGCAAGTAATTCCATATTTGCCTGTTCTGGTGTTCTTCCAGCTTTTGCGTTATTGCATCTCTTACAAGCTGAAACTACATTTGCCCATAGGTCTCTTCCGCCTTGGAATAGTGGTGTCACATGATCCCTTGAAAGTTTATCTGTATCAAACTTGTTGCCACAATATAAACATAGATGATTATCTCTTTTAAAAAGCGTTCGATTATTTAACGGTGGCGAGCATTCGTCTACGTTTTTTTTATTACTTCCATATGTTGCTATTATAGAATTTACAGTAACTTTACTTCTTATATTTGATGCGGCATTAATACCACCATGAATTGTCATAATATTACTTCCACAAGTATAAGCTATTTGATCATTAAAATGTAATCTGACTGCATTCTGATATGTAACCCATTCTATTGGCATGCCAGAAACGTCTGTTCTTAATATTTGTTGATTTAGATTATCCAACTTAATTATGACCCCTTATATTTAAAGGTGTAAAATAATATTAATTATAATTTTTACTAAAATATAACATTAACATTACAAAATAATAATACAAAGATAAATAATTTTTTTACTAAATGAATAAAAATATTGCCAAAATAGCCATTACAAAGCCTCTTCATAATCTTTTTGATTATGAAATACCTGAAAATATGGGTTTATTGAAGCCGGGTTGTAGAGTTTGTATTGAGTTTGGTAAAAAAGAGATTCATGGATTTGTTATGCAGATAACTGAAAAAAATAGTTCTTTTGATTATAAATTAAAAAAAATCATCAAAATTATAGATACAAAGCCACTTCTTGATTTAGAAACTTTAAATTTGTTTAGTTGGGTTTCAATGTATTATCACGCGCCAATAGGGCAAGTACTTAGTATTGGATTACCTTCTTTATTTAGGCAAGGAAATAATTTACCAATAGAAATTGAGGATAAAATTGATATCAAACAAACTAAAATAAAACATAAAATTATACCAACAGCAGAACAATCAAATGCAATAAAAACAATAAGCCAATCTTTAAATAGTTACGAGTGTTTTCTTCTGGATGGAATTACAGGAAGTGGTAAAACTGAGGTCTATAAAAATATTCAAGAACAAATTTATAAAAAAAAATTGCAAACATTAATTATTGTTCCAGAGAAAAATCTTATTCCGGAACTTATTGAATATTTCAGAATTAGTAATATTAGAGTCGTAGAATATCATTCGTCATTAACGCCAAAGAAAAAATTTACGAATTGGACTTTAATACAAAATTGTAAAACCGATGTCATAATCGGGACAAGGTCTTCGGTATTTCTAAAAATTCCAAATTTAGGTTTGATAATTGTAGATGAAGAACATGACCCTTCCTTTAAAAATAATTCTGAAGCTAGATATAATGCTAGAGATATTGCTATTTACCGAGCAAAGAATAAAAATATTCCAATAATTTTAGGTAGTGCGACTCCCTCTTCTGAAACTATGCTAAACACAATTAAACAAAAATATACTCATATAAAAATGAGAAATAGAATTAATAACCAATCTCTGCCAGATTTAAAAGTGATAAATATGTCTAATAGAAAAAAAAATATAGTTCTAGCCGACGAAGTAATTTCCTCTATAAATAATAGACTAGAAAATAATGAACAAACTTTAATATTTCTAAATAGAAGAGGTTACTCTCCTTTAATAACATGTAGAGAGTGTAGTTGGGTTCCACAATGTAATGAATGTAACTTAAATATGACATTCCATAAAAATAAAAATTTACTAATGTGCCACCATTGTGGACGAGCAACAAAATTTAATAACTCATGTTTGAAATGTAATTCAAACGACATAGCTTATATCGGTGAAGGCACAGAAAAAATTGAAGAACTAATAAAAAAACAATTTTATAGATCTAGTGTTATTAGAATTGACTCTGACAATACAAGAAAAAAAGGTCAAACAGAGAAAATTTTTAATGACATAAAAAATAATAAATATGATATTTTAATAGGAACACAAATGCTGTCTAAGGGGCACAATTTTCCAGATATTACTCTTGTAGTAATTATGAATATTGACCAAAGCTTATTTAGTCCTAGATTAAAAGCTATTGAACAACTTGCCCAACAACTTATTCAAGTGGCGGGAAGGTCTGGCAGGGGAAGTAAAAAAGGTGAAGTGATCCTTCAAACTTCTTTCCCAGAAAACGAAGACCTAAATTGCTTAATAAAATATGGTTATGAAAAATGGATGATAAATCTATTGTCTTTAAGAGATAATTTAAGACTTCCACCACATAGAAGCTGGGGAATTGTTCATGCCAAAGCAAAAAAATATATTGATGCTGAAAAATTCTTAGAAAATATAAAAAAAATCATTGAAAAAAACAAAGAAATAGAAATATTTGGACCAATGCCTTCAACTATGCAGAAAAAATCAGATTTATATAATTTAAATTTAGTTATACAAGCAAAAAATAAAACTAAATTAAATTATGTCATCAGAGATTGTATTCCTTCAATAAAGGATATACCCTATTCAAATAAAATTAGATGGACTATTGACATAGATCCAATTGACTATGACTGAGTAATTTTGTGAAAAATATCATTAAAGATTTAATTAGAAAATCCTTATATAAAATTAATAAGGATAAAAGTATTTTAATTGAAAATATTGAAGTTAATTTATGTAAAGATAAAAAATTTGGTGATTTTTCTTCAAACATAGCTATGAAATATTCAAATCAATACAAAACAAATCCAAAGGATTTAGCAAAAGAAATAATTAAAGGAATTGAAAAAAATGAAAATATTGTCAAGGTTGAAATAGCAGGTCCTGGATTTATAAATTTCTTTGTTTCAAAAGGTAGTCAATTTAGTGTAATTACGCAAATACTAAACGAAAAAAACTTGTTTGGTAAAAATGAAATAGGAGCTAATTTAAATGTATTGATTGAGTTTGTTTCAGCAAATCCTACTGGTCCACTTCATGTGGGGCATGGAAGAGGAGCCGCTTATGGAGACTGCTTATCTAATCTTTTTAAAGAAAGTGGCTACAATGTTTCAAAAGAATATTATGTAAATGACGCAGGAAAACAAATAGATATCTTGACATTATCTGTTTTACAAAGATACCATCAATTGATAGACGAAAGCATAAATTTAGACTATGAAGATTTATATAAAGGCGACTACGTTTGGGATATTGCAGCTGAAGTCCATAGAAATAATAACACTAAATTTTTTATAAAAGATTTAAATAATTTATATAACTCCGATTTAGATACTTATATTTTAAATGTAAAAAATAATTTATCTCAAGAAAAATTTAAAAAAATTAAAAGCACTTCTGTAGATTTTATTTTAGATAATATTAAAAAAACTCTTAATATTTCAGGTGTAGATTTTGATTCATGGTTCTCAGAATCAACATTAGTAACAAACAATGATTTGAAGGATATAATTAATTATTTAAATAAAAATAATTTTACTTATGAGAAAGATAAAGCTTTGTGGTTTAAATCAATGGACCTCGGAGATGAAAAAGATCGAGTACTTGTAAAAGAAAATAAAGATCATACATATTTATCAACTGATATTGCATATCATAACAATAAAATTAAAAGAAAATTTGATCATGTAATTAATATTTGGGGAGCAGACCACCATGGTTATATTCCTAGAATAAATGGAGCCTTCAATATTTTTTCAAAAGGAAAATCAAAATTAACTATCTTATTAGTACAATTTGCAAACCTATATAGAGGGAAAGATAAAGTTTCAATGTCTACAAGATCAGGTGAATTTGTCACACTAGAACAATTATTGAAAGAAGTTGGTAAAGATGCCACAAGATTTTTTTATCTTGCAAGAAAAGCAGATCAACATATGGATTTTGATATTGAATTAGCAAAATCAAACAATAGCAATAATCCGGTCTACTATGTTCAATATGCTCATGCGAGAATATGCAGTATTTTCAAGCAGTCAAAAGAAAATAATATGGATTTTAAGTTTAATAAAAAATTTTTAGAACTTTTAGCTGAAGAAGAAGAACTAAATATTGTAAAGAAACTTTCTTATTACCCCGAAGTAATCAAAAAATCAGCATTAAGATATGAGCCACACTTATTAACAAATTACATGAAAGAATTAGCTCAGGAAATTCATTCATACTATAATAAATCACAAATATTAGTTGAAGATGAAGAACTTAGAAATGCTAGGCTTTCTTTGATTGAAGCATGCAGATATGTCTTCTTAAACAGTAGTAAAATTATTGGGATAAGCATGCCGGAAAAAATGTAATATTTTATGAATAAAAAAAACAAATTAAATATTTTGTTTAGAGTAATCGTATTTATTTTTCTTTCAGTTATTTTCTATATTATATTTTTTTCAGAGACAAATCATTTTAATAAAATTTTTAAAAAATACATATTTACAGATAATATAATATCTTTAAAAAATAGCTTATTATTTAATAGTAATAAAAAAGAGCCGGGTGAAATAAGATATTTTGTCCAGTTAGGAATATTTGCAAAACACCATGAAGTAGATAAAATTAGGGCTAGGGTTAGTATTTTAGGCTTAAAGCCAAATTTAGATAAATATTTTATGAACGGCACATTGATAACAAAAGTTACGCTAGGACCATATACTAGTCAAAAATTACTCAAGAAGACATTGGGCACTCTAGAAGAAAATAATATCAAGTATCATATAATTAATGAATAAATTAAATAATGTAAAATTTGTTAATGAATCTTTTCCAAAAACTATTGATATTTTGAATAGTTCTCCAGTTTATGATGCAAAAACTAAAGAAGATAAAATAAACTTAATTGAAAGATTATTAAAGGAAAAAGATGCAAAAATTATTGCTCACTATTACACTCATCCTGATGTTCAAGAAGTTGCAGAGATAACTGGTGGCAATGTATCTGATTCTCTAGAAATGGCCAAATTTGGGGCAAATCAGAGCTCTAAGATGCTAATTGTAGCAGGTGTTCGTTTTATGGGAGAAACTGCAAAAATACTCAATCCCGAAAAAAAGATTTTAATGCCTACACTTGAAGCAGAATGTTCTCTCGATCTAAACTGCCCAGCGCCAGACTTAAATAAATTTAGAGAAAAGTACCCAGATAGACAATTAGTAGTTTATGCAAACACAAGTGCTGAAGTTAAAGCAATGGCTGATTGGGTAGTTACTTCCAGTATAGCTGTAAAATTAATTGAGCATCTCAATAAAAAAAATATAAAAATTATATGGGCTCCTGACAAACATTTAGGTAGCTATATAAAAGATAAAACAAATGCTGATATGAAATTATGGAATGCAAGCTGTATTGTTCATGAAGAATTTAAAGCTAGTTCTCTTTTAAAGTTAATGAAAGAAAATAAAGATGCTGCAGTACTGGTACATCCTGAGTCACCTAAAAATGTAATTGAACTTGCTGATGTCGTAGGATCGACTTCACAGTTAATCAAAGCTTGTAAAGATTTACCAAATAAAAAAATGATTGTCGCAACTGACAACAGGATTTTTTATAAAATGCAAAAAGCAGCACCAGAAAAAGTTCTTATTGAAGCGCCAACAGGTGGGAAAGGTGCTACATGCATAAGCTGTGCACATTGCCCATGGATGGCAATGAATAATCTTGATAATTTAATTGAAACTTTAGTTCAAGAAAACAACGAAATTAAAGTAGATGAAGAAATAAGAAAAAAAGCTTTTATTTCTACAAACAGAATGATTGATTTTGCAAAAAATTTATAAATAATATAATAAAAAAAACGTGCACAATAAAAATTATGCACGCTATTTCGATTTTAAAAATTTTATTTTTTAAATTCTGGGTAAGCTTCAATTCCACATTCGGCAACATCGACACCCATTTCTTCAGCTTCTTCAGAAACTCGAATACCAATTACCATTTTAAGAATTGCCCAAAATATTAGAGCCATTGTAAATGTCCATGCAAAAATTATTAAGGCGCCATATAGTTGAACACCTAACGTGGCATCTGCGTTAGACAGGCAAACAGCTGTTATACCCCATATGCCGCAAGTTCCATGAGCAGAAATAGCTCCCACAGGATCATCTATTCTAGATTTATCTAGTACAATAATAGAAATAACAACAAGAATCCCGCCAATTGCACCAATTATTGCAGCGAGCTCTGGTGTTGGTGTTAATGGTTCAGCAGTTATAGAAACTAAACCGCCAATTGCACCATTAAGTGACATTGATAAATCAAATTTTCCAAATAAAATTTTAGAAAATAATAATGCACCAATTACACCGCCAGCAGCAGCAGCATTTGTATTTACAAATATCATAGCAACCGCATTTGCTTCCGTAACATTTGATACCATCAATTCAGATCCGCCATTAAAACCAAACCAACCCAGCCATAATATAAATGTACCAAGGGTAGCTAAAGGCATATTTGCTCCAGGTATAGCATTTATTTTACCATTTTCGTATTTACCTTTCCTTGCGCCTAAAAGTAAAACCCCTGCTAGTGCTGCAGCTGCTCCACATAAATGCACAACTCCAGACCCAGCAAAATCTAAAAATCCAGCTTCATCTAAAAAACCACCACCCCATTTCCAATAACCTTGTATTGGATATATTAATCCTGTCATTACAATGCAAAATAGCAAAAATGAAGACAGTTTCATTCTTTCAGCAACAGCACCAGACACTATAGACATAGCTGTGGCTACGAAAACTACTTGAAAGAAAAAATCTGATAATGCTGAATAATAAATTTCACCACCACTTGATAAAACATCAGCAGTCTCATTATCACCGCCAAGGAAAAAGCTAACAGCTGGGACTATTCCATTGCCATCAGCTGGGTACATTAAATTGTAACCAACAACCATATACATGATTGAAGCTATAGAATATAACGCTATATTTTTTGTTAATATTTCAACAGTACTTTTCGAACGTACAAGACCAGCTTCTAACATTGAAAAACCTGCTGCCATCCACATTACAAATGCACCCATTACTAGAAAGTAAAATGTGTCTAGTGCATATGCTAATTCAATTACTTGACCTTCCATAATTTAAACCCTCATAATTTGTTATAAAGCTTCTGAACCAGTTTCACCTGTACGAATTCGTATAGCTGACTCAAGATTCATGATAAAAATCTTACCATCACCAATCTTTCCTGTATTAGCAGATTGAGTAATAGCTTCAACGGCTTTATCTGATAATTCATCAGACACTGCCACTTCAACTTTTACTTTTGGCAAGAAATCAACTACATACTCGGCGCCTCTATAAAGCTCAGTATGCCCCTTCTGTCTTCCAAAACCTTTAACTTCTGTAACTGTAATACCCTGCACTCCAATTTCTGAAAGCGCATTTCTTACATCATCAAGTTTAAAAGGTTTCACTATTGCTGTTATTAGTTTCATTTTTTTACTCCAAAATTTACTTTAAGCATATATAAATATGCATTTACCGTGCCAAAATATATTTTAATTATGAATATCAACAAAAATACTAGTTCTCCTTATCATAAAAAAAAATTTGGCGTTTTTTTAAAAGGGTTTAAATTATTTGCACAATATTAGTGCGTTCATATATCAGTATACCTTTAGCAAAAAAAAAGGGAAGGTTGCCCTTCCCTTAGATGATCAGCCCTTTGTGGCTTCTCGAGGAGTCTTAAGTAAGGAGTCTTAAGAATTTTTTGAATTTTTTTTCCTTTATAGTTATTAAAAAGATGTGCTCATTGAAAAAACAAATCTTGAAAAGTCTCCATCTTCACCAGTATCTGATGCTTGTGCTAATTCTTGCTCTGATAAAACAAATCCAGCTGATAAATCAAAATCACCTACAGATCTACTGTACCCAATTTCCCACCAGGAAGCGTCAACTTCACTTTTAGAAGCATCATCTTCTGATACGCCCCATTGGCCGACTAAAAGATAAATACCCATATAATCTGCCGATATAGTTAAAACATCGTAATCTGTCTCTGATTGATCTGTCGCTGTATTTTCCCCAATAGCATAATCTATAGCAAAAGAAAGGTTTTCCGAGGCTGCAAAACCAAGTCCTAAATTGACTTCATCGTAATCATCATCAAATGCAGAGGCACCTTTGTCAGTATATCTATAAATAGTGTATCCAATTGATGCAGATATTGAGTCAGTTAAATCAAATCCAAACCCTGCATAAACATCATATTCGAACCCTCTGTGTGAACCCGAAACCCAGCCATCTTCTTGTAAATCAGCAAACCATGTACCAATATAAAATCCACCGTATTCTATATCCAAACCACCCATTGCAGAGCTACTGGATTGATGAATTCCTCTGTACATGTAATCCGACATAAACCCTATATTACCGCTATAAGATATTTCAGTTTCAGCTTGAGAGGCAATGGATGCAGTAAGCAAAACAAAACCAGCTAATAAACTTTTTAAAATTTTAATCATTTTCTAATCTCCTTTTTTTTAAGTTATGATATCTCATAGAAAATAATGCAAGCTTCATGCCACAATCTATCAAGTCAATAAAATTATTTATTTTGAAGGACTTATTCTTACTTTGAAATAAAAAGGCTAAATTACTAAATATGAAAAGATATTTATATTTTGTTTTATTTACATATTTATATAATTTAGTAGAATTACTTTATTAAATGACTTATATTAAAAAAATGTTTAAATTTGATCCCAAAAATGTTGATGAGTTTGCAAGTAAAATTAAGGATATAATGCCTGAATCTCTTAAAAGCTCAAAAGAAGAGATGCAAAAAACGCTAAAATCTGGAGCAGAAGGCGTTTTACAAAAACTCGATCTAGTTTCAAGAGAAGAATATGATATACAAGTCGCTCTTCTAAAAAAATGCCAAGAAAAAATTAATGAATTAGAGGCAAAGATCGCGAATTTGGAAAAAAATTAAAGTTATTTTCTTACTTTATATTTTCTTTAAATAAATCTGACATTCTTGTTTTTACAGGTTGCATCATTACACCGGCTTCAAATTTCTCTATCTCTGATTTCATTTGATTTTTATTATTAGCATCAGAAACTTGGATGATTCCAGCCATTGCCATCATTGCGTGAGGGGCACATTTGTATAAATATAATCCGTTAGTATCAAATTGCACAGTATGTGTTGGTTTATACTTAGTATCAAAAGGAATACTATCATCGGGCGCGGCAACTGTAACAGCATTATGCCCAGCGTCAGTCATTTCAAATCGGATACTATCGCATGTTTTAATTCTGATAAAAGCTGGCTCAAAAACCATAGGTCCTTGGCTTCCCTCGTTTAACATTTTAACTATATGAGTTGTATTATTAGCTGAATTTGCATCACAACGTGATTCTCTCACAGTATCAACAGATGTTACTTCTGTATTTTCAGCAGACTCAGACGAACCTGAGTAATTTAATTTTCCAACTGGCTCTATTCTATTTACAATATTATTATTTGTGAATTCATCTGCTACTTTTGTTGATGGCACAATAATTTGTGCGATAAAAAAAATAATAAAAAATATTATTGCAAGTGCTCCCATAACACCTAAAAAAGTCGTCATAAATTGTTTATCATTCATTAATTTTCCTTGTTCTTATTAAATACTAAATTTTTAACTGAGCGCTCAATAGGAGTTAAACCTATATCTTCAGCTCCGGAGGCTGACGCTCTATCCAATTGAGCTATAAGCGCATCAAGTGTTATTTTGCCCTATTTGCTCTCTCTAGATCTATAATATATTCGGATATTTCAATCATCCTGTCATAACTTTTAGCCATATTACCAGAAATTTTATATTTATCATTTATAATCATCACTGGAACCCCGCCAAGTTTATATGTCTCTAGTTTGTAGTTTGCTTCTTGAACTTTTTTTGCAACCTGTTCAGATTCAAAAATTAATTTCGCTTTGCTGGGATCAACACCTTGGCTATTAAAAAAGTTTATTATGGATTCTTTATTAGAAAATGTTCTAGCCTGCTCGTGATATGCGTAAAAAAAGTTTTTATGCAATTCTGAAGAATTTTCTAATGCCATAATTGTATAAAATGTTTTTGCATGCAGTAGCCATGTTTTGTTAAAAACTGCTGGTATATTAAAAAAATTTACATCTTTATCATTCTTTTTATCCCATTTTGAAAGGTATTCTTCGAAAACATAACAGTGTGGGCATCCGTACCAAAACACTTCCGCAACGTCAATTTTATTAACTTCTTTAAGTTGATATGCGCTTGGCCTATTATCCATAATTTCAAAATCAATACCCTCTTCAAATTTTTTATCCGCAAAAGCATTTGAAGCTAAGATAATAAAGGTTATTAATATTTTTTTAATCATAATTTCATAATTTGTAAAATTTAATACAAGCCTTGAAGATATTCAGATAATGCTTTCATTTCTTTATTAGATAATTTAAAAGAAATAGAGCTCATTATTGAAAAACTTTTTCCAATAGCATCTCTATCGTCATAACCTTCTTTATATTCTTGCAGTCTATGTTCTAAATATATTGCATGTTGACCCGAAACTTTTGGATATCCTGTCCTATCTATGCCCAAACCTTTTGGACCATGACATGAAATACAAGCTGGTATGTCTCTGTCTTTGATTCCTCCACGATATATAGTCTGCCCAAGAGTCACAATATTATCTTCAGCGGTTATTTTTCCTTTCTTTGCTGGAATGCTGTTATAGTACTTTGCAATTTCAAGAATATCTTGGTCTGTGAGATTCATGGCTTGGGAGCTCATTAGGGCATTTTTTCTTGTTCCATCCCTAAAGGCATGAAGTTGCTCTACAAGATACCTTGTACTTTGCTGTGATAAATTTGGCCACTCAGGATTTGCGCTATTTTGAACACCATGACACGCTGTACATACCATAGCCTTTTGCTCACCTGATTTAATCAGATTATCATCAGCAGTTAAATAACTTGGAACCAGCAATAGCACCAAAAAAAGGCTAAATGCCTTGCTGAATAATTTGTTATGCATTGATTCTCCTCAAATATATTTCATAATTCCATTTTTAAACATTGTATACTATTTTATAAAAAACCAATATATTAAAAGTAAAAAAATGCATCTAAATATAAAAAAATCAGATTTTGTTAAAAGCGGCACAGAACCATCACATTATCCAGAAGACATATATCCAGAATTTTTTTTTGCTGGCAAGTCTAATGCTGGAAAATCAAGTATGCTCAATAAAATATGCAACAGGAAGAAACTTGCAATTACTAGTAAAAAACCTGGTAGAACTCAATTAATCAATTTTTTCTTAATTAATAACAACATAAGCTTTGTTGATATTCCAGGATATGGTTATGCAAATACGCCTAAAAGTGTTTCAAAATTATGGGAAAAAATGGTTTTAAACTATTTGTCAAATCGAAAAAATATTGCTGGAATGTTTATTGCAATAGATATTAGGAGGGGCGTCGAGGATCTCGACAGGTCTATGATAGATTTATGTTCGAGTTTTGATATAAAATCAAACATAATTATAACAAAATCTGACAAAGTCAGTAAAAATGAAAAAATGAAATCTAAAAAAATTGTAGAAGATGAATTTTTAACTTATAAAAATATAAAAAACATAAATACTTTTTCATCAAAAAATGGAGATGGTGTTATTGATGTCCTAAAAATCATTGAAGAAGTTTGTAAAAATAATTAATCAATGTGCATCACCCCAATTTTTATCTATTCCATAATTAACTTCTAATGGTAAATCTAACTTAACACAGTCCTGCATAATATTGACTATATGGCTAACTTCATGACTTACATCATCATCATGTATTTCAAAAACTAACTCATCATGCACTTGCATAATCATTTTTGTTTTTGACTTCTTCTCATAAAGCCATTTATTGATTTCAATCATAGCAATTTTAATTATATCTGCAGCAGTACCCTGAACGGGAGCATTAATAGCAGTTCTTTCTGCGTATTTTCTTCGTTGAGGTTGCTTTGAATTAATCTCAGGTAGGTATAATTTTCGTCCATAAATTGTTTCAACATAACCATTCTTATTTGCAAAATCTATTGTTTTACTCATGAATAATTTTATTTTAGGATATCTTTCAAAATAAATATCCATATAATTTTTCGCTTCAGGAATTGGTATACCAAGTTGCTTTGAGAGTCCAAAAGATGACATTCCGTAAATTAATCCGAAATTTATTGCTTTTGCAGCTCTTCTGTTTTCATCTGTAACTTTATCAATATCTATGTTAAATATCTCTGCAGCAGTAAAAGAATGAATATCTGTTTTATCTTTAAAAGCTTTTAGAAGATTTTTATCTTTAGATAAATGAGCCATAATTCTTAATTCTATCTGAGAATAATCAGCAGCAAAAATTTTCTTTTTTGGCTCAGCTATAAATGCTTCCCTAATTTTTTTTCCTTGCTGACTCTTAATCGGTATATTTTGTAAATTAGGTTCTGTTGATGATAGTCTTCCAGTTGCAGTAATTGCTTGCTGATATGAAGTATGAATTCTTCCGGTTTTTTTTGAAATTTGCAAAGGTAACTTATCTGTATAACCTGTCTTAAGCTTATTTAATGATCTAAAATCTAGTATTAATTTAGGTAATTCATGAGCCTGACTTAAATATTGGAGTGTATCTTCGTCAGTTGAAGGGTTTCCTGATGCAGTTTTTTTTATTCCGTTTATTGGTATTTTTAAATCTATATACAATATTTCTTGTAATTGTTTTGGCGAGTTTAGATTAAATTCTTTTCCAGTGATTTCATAACATTTTTTTTGTATTTTTTTTAATTCACTTTCTAATTCCGAACTAAGTTTTTCTAGCTTTTTTGAATCTACCAATACTCCATTTCTCTCAATATCTGATAAAACTGGCATTAGTTGCATCTCTATATCTTGGTATACTTTAACTACGTTTTTATCTTCTTGTAATTTTTTCCAAAAATAATAATACAACTCATAGCTTACTAAGGCATCTTCACAAGCATACTCGGCTGCTATGTCTATATTAACTTTAGAAAAAGGTATTTGCTTTGCGCCCTTCCCAGCAACATCTTCATAATGGATAGTTTTATATGATAAGTATTTTTCCGCAACATTATCCAGCCCATGCCTTATTGCTGTTGGGTCGTAAATATATGATAGAAGCATTGAATCGTGCTCTATTCCATTTAAAACTATGTCATAATTTCTTAAAACATTTCTATCGTATTTTAAATTATGACCAAGTTTTTTTATTTGATGAGATTCTAGAATAGGCTTAAAGTTATCCATTACAAATGATAATGAAAGTTGATTATATTTTTTGTCTGCTTCATGACCTATTGGAACATAAAAACTTTTCTTTGTATTTAGTGCAAATGATATTCCAACAACTTCAGCCATCATATAATCTAAACTTGTTGTTTCTAAATCAAATGATAAGAAATTTTTTTCTTTAATATCTTTTAAGATCGATATAAATTTTTTTTTATCATGAATTATATCAAATTTGTTTGATATTTTTTTTTCAACATTTACTTCTTTGTTTTTTTCTAAATATTTTTCTTTAGATTCATTTTTCAAGAAGGAATTTAACTCTAATCTCTTGTATATATCTATTAATTTATTATCATTTGAATCCTTTTTTTCTAAATCTAATAAATTTAGTTTAATATCAACATCTGTTTTTATAGTTGCTAAAATTTTTGAAAGTTTTAATTGATCAATATTTGACTTCAAAGATTCACCAACTTTTCCAGGAACCAATTCCTTTTTCTCAATTATTTCTTCAACATTGCCAAATTTATTAATTAGTCTAGAAGCTGTTTTGCCTCCAACCCCAGGAACGCCAGGGATATTGTCTGACTTATCTCCCATTAATGCCAAATAATCAATTATATTCTTTGGACCAACATCAAATTTTTTCTTTACTCCTTTTTGATCCATTACATCTAATGTTATCGGATTTATTATGCTAATTTTCTTATCTACTAATTGGGCAAAATCCTTGTCTCCTGAAAATATTTTAACCTCTTTAATTGTTTTAAATTTTTTTGATAGTGTCCCGATAACGTCATCAGCCTCTACACCATCAATAATTATTGGTGGATAACCTTGTGATTCTAATATTTCATATAGCACTGGTATTTGCTCTATCAGTTCTGGCGGCATTGAAGATCTATTGGCTTTATACTGATCATATATTTCATGTCTAAAGTTCTTACCTTTTGCATCAAATATCAATCCAATATATTTAGGCTTATAATCATCCAATATCTTATTTAATGCCTTTAGAAAGCCATGTATGGCACCTGTATTGTCACCTTTCGAATTTTTTAAGGGGGGTAGAGCATGATATGCCCTATATAAATATGCAGTACCGTCTAATAATACTAAAAAATCTTCTTTTTGTTTTACATTCATACGCTCTATATTGCTATAATCATTATCAAAAAAATACTTAAAATCCTATGTCTGTTTATACACGACTTACAAAAGAAGAACTAGAACAATTACTAACTCGATTCGATATTGGTAAATACGTTCATATTGAAGGAATTAATGAAGGTATTACAAATTCAAATTTTTATTTAACGACAACTAGTGGCAAGTACATATTAACTATTTTTGAAGATCCAGAACTAAATTTAAATTATGCCATTGAATTAATGGGCGTTTTATCAAAAAATCATATTCCTTGCCCAACTCCGTTAGAAACAAAAGATGGTGAATGTATTTTAAATTTTCAAAATAAACCACTTACTATTTTTACACTATTACCAGGAAAGACTTTATCAAATAAAAAACCAACCAGAAAAATGTGTATACAAATTGGAGAAATATTAGGAAAAATCCATCTCTATTCAAAAAAATATAATAGTTATAATGAAGGTTTAAGAGAGAGTAATTGGTTTCAAAAAACAGCTAATAAACTTGAGCCTTATCTTGATAAAAAAGATAATATTCTTATAAGTAAAGAAATACAAAATCAAATTTTATGCACAAACAAAGATTTGCCAAGTGGAATTATTCATTCGGATCTTTTTAGAGACAATGCGATGTTTATAAAGGAGGATCTGACTGGAGTAATAGACTTTTATTATTCTTGTAACGGTTATTATCTTTATGATATTGCGATTGTTGTAAATGATTGGTGTTTAAATAATGATTTTTCCATTGATATTGAGATGCAAGATGCATTATTAAAATCATATGACCAAATTAGAAAGATTGAATTAAACGAAAAAAATATTTGGCAACAAGTTCTAAGACATGCCGCGTTAAGATTTTGGCTTTCGAGATTACATGACAAGTTCTTTCCTACTGATGGTGAAATTACACATCAATTAGATCCAGATAAATTTAAAAAGATTCTTCTAGATAGAAGAAATAATACATATGAAATAAAAATTTGATGATGAAAAAAATTTCAGAAAAAATAGATCTTTTTAACGAAAAAATAGGTACCATATCGTCTTACCTAATAATTCCAATGATTCTAATTACTTTTTTAGTTGCATTTATGAGATATGCATTAGACTTTGGAAGTATCGCAATCCAAGAAACTATAATTTACTTACATGCTTTTATATTCATTATAGGATCAGGCTTCACACTTAAAGACAATATGCATGTTAGGATTGATATTTTTTATGATAGATTTTCTTTAAATAAAAAAAAAATTATTGATTTATACGGAACATTATTATTTTTAATACCAACTTGTTTAGTAATATTTTTTACTAGCTTTAACTATGTGACGTCTTCTATTTTTCTTTTAGAGTCTTCAAAAGAAGCAGGTGGATTACAAATTTTATATGTCTTAAAAATATATATATTAATTTTGCCAACTATCCTAGCATTACAAGGTATATCTGAATTAATTAAAAACTCTAAAGGGAAATATTAAATATGCTATCAATATCCCTTTTTTTAATTGTAATTTTTGTTCTAATGTTAGGCTATCCAGTTGCTTTTACTCTTTCTGGCGTTTCTATTTTATTTGCTTTTGCTTGTAGTCTTAATAGTAATTTTGATTTAACGCTCCTCTATGCTCTTCCAAGTAGAATCTTTGGGCTAATTACAAATGAAACTCTCGTTGCGATTCCAATGTTTATTTTTATGGGCATAATGCTTGAAAAATCTAAGATTGCTGAAGACCTTTTAGAATCAATGTCGTCATTATTTAAAAATATAAAAGGAGGTTTAGGAATATCCGTAATTATTGTTGGCGCTCTACTTGCTGCAAGCACTGGTATAGTTGGAGCAACAGTTGTCACTATGGGTTTATTATCATTACCTACAATGTTAAAACAAAAATACGATGTTAAAATTGCTACAGGGACTATTCTAGCATCTGGTACTCTTGGTCAAATTATTCCTCCATCAATAATTTTAATTTTATTAGGTGATGTAATATCCTCTTCTTATCAAGAAGCACAAAACATGCTTGGAATATTTTCTCAAGAAAGTGTTTCAGTTGGTGATCTTTTTGCTGGGGCAATATTTCCAGGATTAATTTTAGTTGGATTCTATATAATATATATATTATTAATTTCAAACTTTAGAAAAGATCTTATCCCAGAAATAAAATTAAATACCAGACCAAATAGCTCAAAAATTTTTATGTCATTATATGCACCGTTATTTCTAATAATAACTGTGTTGGGTTCAATAATATTTGGTATTGCTACACCAACTGAAGCATCTTCTTTTGGGGCGATTGGCGCCTCCTTATTAGCTGCAATAAACAAAAAAATTAACTATATTGTAATCAAAGATGTCTTGATTAAAACATCAAAAATAACAAGTATGATTTTCGTGTTGCTTATTGGAGCCACAATCTTTTCTTTAGTTTTTCGTGGTCTAGAAGGTGATATTTTTATAAACAATTTGTTGTCTGATATGCCCGGAAGTATTTATACTAAACTTGCAATAGTAATGTTCGCAATTTTTATATTGGGTTTCATTTTAGATTTTATTGAAATAACTTACGTTGTTATACCGGTTGTAGCACCTATTTTACTGTCAATGGGAATTGACCCAATATGGTTAGGAATTTTAATTGCTATAAACCTTCAAACATCTTTTTTAACTCCGCCTTTTGGATTTGCAATATTCTATCTAAAAAGTGTGATACCTAAAGATATTAATACGTTTGATATTTACAAAGGAGTTATACCATTTATAGCAATTCAAATAATAACAATTATTTTGATAATATTTATTCCAGAAATTACAACATGGTTACCAAATAAGATTTTTAACTAATTAGGAAGTATCAATTACTTAATTCATCTTGTTGTTCAGTAATACCGCCTTCCCAACCTGTGGAAACATCAGTATATGCAGTATCTCTTACCAACTGATAAGTATCAAAAGCATTAAGGCAGACAACAGTGAAAATTAATCCAGCTGCTATATATCCCAATCTCTTTTGCATTCTTTGCATTGTAGCAACCTTAACCTGATATATGATTAAACCTACACCAGAATATATGCATATTGTGTAAAAGAGAATTGTTGGCATATACCTCATGCCAAATTCTAATATACCTGTAAATACAGTAACAGAACCAATTAAAGCAAAAGCCATACATGCATAACTTAAAAGAACTGGAGTACTTACATTTTTTATAAATGAATATATTATAAACATTCCAAACAAAGCATTTACAAATAACCAAAATACTTCAACTTCCGGGTTTAAGATGAAACCAGGTGCTTTAAAAATACCGCCTATTGCTATTGCATAAGACATACCTAAAGTAAAAATAACATATTGAAATATTTTTGATGATTTGATGTTTATTGCAAACCATAAAATTTGGCCTGCTACAATTGCATTTAACAACAAAATTGAATAATTAATCCATTGATTTGATAGTAATTCTTGCATTTTTTCCCCACATTTTAATAACTATAGATTCTAAATTATCTATTTAAATTTTCATTATTATAAGTTAATAATGGCATTTGGTACAGACTTTCTATTTTTCAATATTTAAATAAGATTTAATTGAAATTTCATTCCAGTTTTTAGTTTTATTTTGAAATGAAGTATATGATTTATATACATTTTTTGCAAAATCATTTTTCAATGATAATTCCATAACAACATCCTTGGAAATTTCATAAAGTTCCTGCATCACTTCTTTTGGATAAGGTCTAATATCAACCTTATGTTTATTTTGTAAAATATTTAAAGCATCATTATTTTTTGAAATAAATTCACACAGCATATCTAAATTAGCTATCTTTGCTGCCCCTAAAACAATTTGTTGTAAATCCTCTGGAAGACCACTAAAAGCATTTTTATTTACAAAGCATTCCAGTGTTGTTCCCGGCTCATGCCATCCTGGATAATAGTAATACTTAGCAGCCTTGTGAAAGCCGAAAGCCAAGTCATTGTATGGGCTAACCCATTCTGTTGCATCAATTGTCCCTGTTTTAAGTGCTGTAAATAATTCTCCTCCAGGTAAATTAACAGGGGTTCCACCCGCTCTTTTTAAAACTTCACCGCCAAGCCCAGGAATTCTCATTTTTAAACCCTTTAAATCTTCCAAAGAATTAATTTCTTTATTAAACCATCCCCCCATTTGAACACCAGTGTTTCCAGCTGCCATAGGAACTAAATTAAAATCACTATATGCTTGTTCCCAAAATTCCATTCCACCACCTTTGTAAAGCCAAGAATTCATTTCGGTTGAAGTCATCCCAAAAGGCACAGTTGAAAAGAATTGAAAAGTATCGTTTTTGCCTTTCCAATAATATGCTGATCCATGGCCTAATTCTGCTACACCGCTTGAAACCGCGTCAAAAATCTCAAATGCGGGAACTAGTTCACCAGCTCCATAAACTGTGACTTTTATCCTTCCACCTGATAAATTTTGTATTGTGTCTGCTAAATATTGTGCTCCGGTTCCTAAACCAGGAAAATTCTTAGGCCACGTTGTAACCATTTTCCAATTATATTCAGGTTTATTTTTTGTTGCTTTAACAACTTGCGGAAGTGAACCTAGTAAAGCAAGACTACTAAAACTTTTAAAAAAATCTCTTCTTTTCATAATTTCACCACTTATTTAAATAATCTCCAAATTTGCTATAGCCAAAATTAGCCATTTGCAACCTGAATTATCAAAAGATACTTGAACTCTAGTATTAGAATCAGAACCTTCCGTTGAAATCACCACCCCTTCTCCAAATTTTTTATGCAAAACTCTTTTACCCATTATACTATTTTCATTACGAATATTTTTATAAACCATAGAATTTTCTTTTTTAAATATTTTTTTTGGGTTATAACCAATTTCCTCAATAACTTCTTCGGGAATTTCATTTAAAAATCTTGATGGCATACAATAATTTTCTGTTCCATATTGTCTTCTCATTTGAGCGTGAGAAATATACAGCTTTTTTCTTGCTCTAGTAATGCCAACATAACAGAGTCTTCTTTCTTCTTCTAGATTATCTTCCTCAATTGACATTCTACTTGGAAATAAATTTTCTTCCAGCCCAACCAAAAAAACAATTGGAAATTCTAAACCCTTTGAAGAATGCAGAGTCATGAGTTGTATACATTCATCCCATTCATTTCCTTGTCCTTCTCCTGATTCTAATGATGTATGCGTTAAGAAGGCGTCAATAATAGTCTCATTTTGATCTAAATCAGTATTAATAAACTCCTGAGCAGCAGAAATTAACTCATCTAAATTTTCTAATTTTGATCTTGACTGTTCAGTTTTATTTTTTTCATAAATTGACTTTATATTTGAAACTTTGATTATTTCATTTATTTGATGCGGCAAATCATCTTTTTCTAAAATTGATGATATTATATTTATAAGATTGCAGAATTTTGATAATGACTCTCCAGCTTTTTTACTCAGAATTGATTCTTCTAATGCTAACGGTATAGATTTAAATAAAGATATTTCTTTTTCTTTTGAAAATTCTCTTAATAAATTTTTTGTTTTTTCTCCTATACCTCTTGGTGGTGTGTTTACAATTCTTTCAAAAGAGTTGTCGTCATCGTTGCTCGTAGCAAGTCTCATATAAGCAATCACATCTTTTATCTCGGCCCTTTCAAAGAACCTAAAGCCGCCATAAATTTTATATGGGATACCTTTGGAAACGAATTTTTCCTCAAATATTCTAGATTGAGCATTTGACCGATATAATATTGCTACTTCACTTCTCTTGTAATTTTCAGAAATATGCTGCTCAATAGTTTCAACCACAAAAGCTGCTTCATCAATTTCGTCACTAGCTGAGAAAATTTTTATTAAGTCTCCACTTTTATCCTCTGTCCATAAATTTTTTCCCATTCTTGAATTATTGTTAATTATTATGCTATTAGCTGCATTTAATATATTTCCTGATGATCTATAATTCTGCTCAAGCCTAAATACATTTGTATTCTTAAAATCTTTCTGCAATTTTTTTATATTTTCAACCTTAGCTCCTCTCCATCCATAAATAGATTGATCGTCGTCGCCAACAGCAAAAATGGAGGTTTCCGTGCTTGTTAAGATTTTTATAAGATCATATTGAATTGTATTTGTATCTTGAAATTCGTCGATTAATATAGATTTAAATAATCTATGGTAATACGCTCTTATCTCATCATTGTTTTTTAGTAATTCCAAAGTTCTTAAAATAATTTCACCAAAATCTACAAGACCACTATTATTACAATATTCTTCGTATATTTTATAAATTTTATTATATTGAATATTTATAAAGTCATCGTTTTTAGTTTTATTACTCCTAATACTTTGATCCTTTTTTTTATTAATATACCAAGCTACTTGTTTTGGAATAACTTGAGAATTATCAATCTCGTTATCTTTCATAATTCTTTTGATGATTCTTACCTGATCATCACTATCGATAATCTGAAAATTTTTGACTAGATTAGCTTTTTCATAATTTGCCCTTAATATTCTGTAACATATACCATGAAATGTTCCTACCCACATGCTATCAATATTATTATCAATGTTTTCTGATAGTCTTGTTTTTATTTCTCTTGCTGCTTTATTTGTAAAAGTCACAGCTAATATAGAGAATGGAGAATAATCGTTATCTTCTATTAGCCATAATATTCTTTGAATTAAAACTCTGGTTTTACCACTGCCCGCCCCAGCTATCACTAAACAATTTTTAGATAAATTGCATACTGCATCTCTTTGAGCTTCATTAAGGTTATTAAGATTATAATCTAGGCTCATCTTTATTTGATAGCTTCTAATAAAATCATAAATGCCAGTATTAAAAACAAGATCATATTTTTTAATTGCGTGTTCTTAATTTGTGACTTTAATTGATTTATTTCTTTTTGAGATTCATTATTTTTTAATTTCTTTTTTATTAAAGACATTGTTTCTGGGAAATCAGTTATTTCATCTATAAACTTTGTACTATTTTTTGACATTTTTTTTACTATTGAAGATAAACTCATATTATTTTTTGCCCAGTTCTCAAAAAAAGGTTTGGCAGTAACCCATAAATCAAGATCTGGGTACAAATCTCTTCCTAAACCTTCAATATTAAGAAGTGTTTTTTGAAGTAGTACGAGCTGTGGCTGGACATTCATATCATATTGCCTTGCAACCGAAAATAATCTAAGTAATAAATTTCCAAACGATATTTCTTTTAAAGGCTTTTCAAATATTGGTTCACAAACACTTCGAATTGAGTTTTCAAATTCATCAACTCTGGTATTTTCGCCGACCCAACCTGAATCTACGTGCAGTTCAGCAACTTTTTTATAATCTCTTCTAAAGAAAGCTTGAAAATTTAAAGCTAGATATTTTTGATCGCTTTCTGATAAAGATCCCATGATCCCAAAATCTACAGCACAATACTTCGGATCTTCTGGATTTTCATATGAAACAAAGATATTACCGGGATGCATATCTGCATGAAAAAAATTGTGCTGGAAAACTTGAGTAAAAAATATTTCTACACCCTTCTCTGCTAATCTTTTAATATTAATTTGATTTTCATTTAATTCTTTAATATCGCTAATTTGTATTCCAAAAATTCTTTCCATAACTAGAACATTCTGTCTTGTGTAATCCCAATAAATCTCTGGAACATATAAATAAGTTGATTCTTCAAAGTTTTTTCTTAAAAGGTTTGCATTTGAAGCTTCTTTAACAAGATCAAGTTCGCCATATATAACCTTTTCGTATTCACTTACTATTTCTTTCGGCTTTAATCTTTTTGATTCTTCCCAAAATTTGTCAATTGTATTTGCAAGAAAATACATTAGATTTATGTCGTTTTTAATAAGTTTTTCTATTCCAGGTCTCAATACTTTGATAATTATATCTTTATTATTTAATTTTGCAGAATGCACCTGAGCAACTGACGCTGATGCCAAAGGGTTGATATCAAAATCATCAAAAATATTATCAACAGTGTCACTCAATGCTACTTCGATTTCTTTTTTGGCTACTTCACCAGAAAATGGTTTGACTTTGTCTTGAAGCTTAACGAGTTCTTCTGCTATATCAGAGGGCAATAAATCTTTCCTTGTTGAAATTGTCTGGCCTAATTTTACAAATATTGGACCTAATTCTTCAAAGGTATTTTTAATCCTTTCACCTCTGGAAATAGAAGTATTTCGTATCCATAAGTTTGGAAATAAAATTCTGAAAAATTTAAATACCCATAAATACTTAAAATTAAATATATCTTTGTCTAATGAATTCCTCATTATGACTATATAAATTTTTATTAATCTTAAAATTTGTTTCATAATTTATTAAATCTATTTAATTTTTTTAATTTTAGCATCCAAAAAATCAATTCTATTCCTAAGGTCATCAACATTTTTAATATGTTCTTGAATAGATTCTTTAGATGGTAAGATATCTGTTTCGTCTCTAATATATTCTTTTGTATTACGAATAAAACTATTTTTAAAATCATTTTTTTTCTCATTTAAAAAAACAAATATTTTTTTAGAGTAAAATGCGATTTCATCATTTGTATATTCTGATACTAACTGCTCCCAATTAATATTAGCTTTTGAAATAATCTTTGAGAAACTTTCTGCTAAAGATGCCTGACCATAGATTTTTATATTTTCATCTTTACTAGAATCATTTGCAAAATTTATAAAAGCAATTGGGCTGCCTTCTAGTATGAGATCCGGCTCAGAAGAGCTAACTTCATTTAATACTATTCTTTCATCATTGATATTTATATATAAAACTGTTGAAGTATTTTTTAAAACTATATTTATATTTTTACCATTCAAATATCTAAAATCTTCTTCATTTATGTTACTAACTTCTAATATATCGGATATCAATTTGTTAATTTTTTCTAAAATCATTTTATAATTTGTACCCTTTATGAATTGAAACAACTCCAAATGAGAGGTTGTTATATTTGCAGTTTTTAAAGTTACTACTTTCCATTTTTTTTATTAAATCTTTTTGAGACGGATGAATTGTTATTGATTCAGCTAAATATTTGTAACTATTTTCATCGTTTGCAACATATTTACCTAAAAAAGGAACAAAATTATTTAAAAAAATATCATATGGTTTTTCTATAATTTTTTCTGCTTTTGAAAATTCTAAAACCTGTATTGTTCCTCCGGGCTTTAAAACATTATATATCGAATCTAATGCACTACTAATATTGGCAGTATTTCTAAGACCAAAAGCCATTGTGACATGGTCAAAACTATTATTTTCAAATGATAATAATTGTGCGTCAGACTGAACATAAAAAATATTCCCTAAAATACCACTGTCAATAAGGTTATTACGGCCTTGATTTAACATTGAATAATTTATATCACAAGACACAACTAAGCCTTTCTTTCCTACTTCTTCGCTTATCAATTTTGTAATATCACCTGTGCCAGAGGCTAAATCTAATACTTTGTCACCTTTTTTAATATGCGAACATAAAATAAAATATTTTTTCCAAATCCTATGCAAACCAAATGACATTAAATCATTCATTAAATCATATCTTTCAGTTACTGAAGTAAAAACATTATTTACTAAATTTTTTTTTTCAGTTTCTGTAACTTTTTTAAATCCAAAAGTTGCGTTATTTTTATTGTTCGACTCGTTCATACCCGGCTTCCTTTAACCTTTTAAGATAATTAGTCCATTTTTCTGAATACTCGCAGCCTAATTCATACAAATATTCCCACGAATATATTCCAGTATCGTGTCCATCATCATAAACTATTTGTATGGCATAATTTCCAACAGGAACAATTTCTTTTATCGAAACATTTTCTTTTCCTACTTGAAGTTTTTCTTGTCCTGGACCATGTCCCATTACTTCAGCTGACGGAGAATAAACTCTGAGATATTCAGCTGCTAAATCAAACGTCCTATCAGAATATTTTAAAGTTATATATGCTGATTGTTGATGCAAATTTATTTCTATCGGTATATCAATTGGCATTGTTCATTCCTTTTTCAAATTTTTCTTCGTTCTTGGATGTACTTTATCATAAACAGTCATGAGATACTGGTTGTCAAGATGTGTATATATCTGTGTAGTGCTAATATTCTCATGCCCAAGAAACTCCTGAACTGCTCTTATATTACCTGAAGATTCTAATAAATGGGTAGCTACAGTGTGCCTTAATTTATGCGGATACAATTTTTGTTTAACCCCTGACGCCTTTGCTAATATATTCATTCTTAATTGTATATTCCTCGGTGAAAGAACTTTTCCTCGCAATCCTATAAATAAAAAATCTGTTGCATCTATTAAATATTTTTTTCTAACTTCTGACCATAATTCAATTGCTTTTACGGCTTTTGATCCAACAGGCACAATCCTAGTTTTACTACCTTTTCCTACTACTCTTAATAAGGACTCCTTAAAATTTATATCTGAAAATCTAATATTTGCTAATTCACTTAGTCTTAAACCAGAAGAATAAAATAATTCGAAAATAGCTGTATCACGAACCAATAACTCTTTATTTTTATAGAAGTTAGTTTCTTTTATTTTAGAATCTGCCAAAAGATTAATATCTTCATGTTGAAGAATCTCAGGTAAATTTTTTTCTGATTTTGGAGATTTTACATTTTCTGCATAATTATTTTTTATAATATTATTTTTTATCAAAAAATTAAAAAAACTTCTTATACTTGATAGATATCTCTTTATGGACTTAGGACAAATTCCATTTCTATGAAGATAAGATACAAAATCTCTTATAACTTTTTCATCAATCAGCTTAAGATTTGAAATATTATTTTTTTTGCAGTAAATTATAAAAGAATTTAAGTCTCTTTTATAAGACGAGATTGTATTATTTGAATAATTTACAACTTTATCTATATGAAAAATATAGTCATCAAGTAAAGCTGTTAATTTTTGATTACTCATCGTTACCTTTGAATATATTGCTCAAGAGAATAAGAAATTGTTTCTGTCAATGAACTTAATAAATCAAATTGAAGATTTAAGCCCATCATTTCGCTTTTATATGTTACAAAAATTATACCGACTGGGTATTCTATTCCTAAAGGACAAACTACTAATGCTTCGTTTTTGTTATTTATAAATTTTTCTAATGAATATAATTTAATTTCTGCTTTTGTTAACAAGATAGGAGTTTTTTTTAAAAATATTGTATTTATTAGATCCTTATTTGACGAGAAATATTTGGTACCAAGGTCATTGAAACCATTTAATTTGATAAGATTAAAATTTATTTTTATAGATGGGAATTCTCTATCGATAAATTCTTCTATATAATTAATTAATAAATCCACTTTTCTAAAAGAGATTACCTCGTTAGAAAATTTTGATAATTTTTCTTGGATTTCTTTATTATCTTTAGCGGTTTTGACTATTTCTTTAAGCTTATCCTTTAATAATATATTTTCATTTATTAATGATTTAATTCTTATATTTTCAAAAGTAATAATATTTTCATCTTTTTTCGATAGTGCAAACATTTTATTTAATAAATCTATATTATTATTTATAAATTCTGGATTCTTAGATAAATACTCTAATACATCTTTTTTTAATAATGTATTTTCTGATACTTTTTTTTTATTTTTTTGCTCCATCTCACTTAATTTCTAAAGTTCCATTAAAAATATATTCTGATTCACCAAATAAGTACATTGGGTCTTTTGAATTTCCAGACCATTCCACATGTGCTTTACCTCCTTTCATATGAATATAAATATCTTTTGAGGAGTTTGCTAAATTTTTTTTTGCTACTGCTGAAATTGCACATGCAGCTGAACCACAGGCATTTGTTATTCCGGAACCCCTTTCATATATTCTAGCTTTCCAGTTATTTTTTTTTATATTTTGAATAACACTTATATTAACACCTTTTTTAAAAATTTTTTTACTATTAAATTTTTCAGCAAAATCATCTAAATCAATAGTTTCAACATTTTTTAAGATGAATACTGCATGTGGATTTCCTATAGAAACTGATTCAAAAAATAACTTATTTCCTTTATAGGTAAAATTATTTTTTTTACTTACTTTATCTTTTATATTGAAACTTGGTACTCCCATTTCAACTTTAATATGATTGTTATTAATATTTGTAAGTACCATTTTATTTGTTAGTGTTTCAATCTTTATTTCTTTTTTTCTTTTTGAATAATTATCAAAGTAATACCTTGCAACACACTTTGCGCCATTGCCACACTGGCCAGATTGTGTACCATCTTTGTTATATATTCTGTAATGAAATGCGATATCTTTTTTTATTGATTTTTCTAGAACCAAAATTTGGTCACAACCAACACCATGATGTCTGTCTGATATTTTTTTTATATCTTTTTTATATAACTTATGGCTTTTTTTTAAATTATCAATAATGACAAAATCATTTCCGAGGCTTTGCATTTTTATAAAATTTATTTTTTTCATGTCATTAAATAATTATTTCTCTAGAATATAAATCTTCTAATTTTTCTTTTTTGGTAATTAAAATTGGTTTATTTTTTCTTATTATAACTTCTGATGGCCTTGGTCTTGAGTTGTAATTACTTGACATTGAAGAAGCGTATGCGCCACATGAAGTTATAATAAGTAAATCACCTTGCTCGACTACAAGCTTTCTATCTTTACCAAGAAAATCAGCGCATTCACATACTGGCCCTACAACATCACATAATATCTCCTCTGTACTATTTTTATTTGTACTTATTATATTATGCCAAGCATTATATAATGCTGGTCTAATTAAATTATCCATTCCTGCATCAACAATCACATAGTTTTTTTCACTATCGTTCTTAATATACTCAACTTTAGTAATTAAATAACCAGCATTACCTACAATGCTTCTTCCTAATTCTAAAATTAAATTATAATTTTCTAAAGAATTATCGATTAAAGCCTTATTAATTGCTTCCCCGAATTGTCTCATTGATGGCACTTTATTATTTGAATAATCAATTCCTAGGCCGCCACCCATATCAATAAAATCTATATGTATTTTATTATTTTCTAATTCTTTAATTATTTTAGACACCGAAACAACAGCCTCAATAAAAGGCTCTAAAGTTTCTATCTGTGATCCAATGTGGTAATCAACACCAATAAGGTTTATATATTCTTCTTTATTTGCATAAATAAAGGCTTCCATCATATTTTTTAAATTAATACCAAACTTTGTTGATTCTAGACCTGTAGAAATATATTCGTGAGAGCCTGGGTCAATATTTGGATTAACTCTAATTGCAACAGGCGCTTTAATTTTTAATTTAGAAGCCACTTTATTTATTCTTTCAAGCTCGGCAAAAGATTCGACATTCAAACATTTTATACCTAACTGGATTGAACTTTCTATGTCGCTCTCAGATTTCCCAACTCCTGAATAAACAATTTTTTTAGGGTCAGCGCCTACCTTAATTACCCTATTAAGTTCTCCAATAGATACAATATCAAATCCTGCTCCCAAATTTGATAATAACTTTAGAATAGTTAAACTTGAATTAGCTTTTACAGAATAATAAACACTTCTTTTTTCATTACAAAATATATTGCTAATTTCTTGAAAATTGCTAATGATAGAGCTTTCTGAATATACAAAACAAGGTGTTCCATATTTCTTCGCAATATCTTGGATTGGTACATCATCTATTAAATAGGTACCGTTTTTATGTTTCATATTCATTTATCTTAAAAGTATTCTTTGCTTCTTCAGGTAAGTATAAGTCTCCTGTTTGCCCACATCCATTAATAAAAAAAATGGACAAAATGAAAAAAAATATGTTTACAAAATTTTTAACCCTTCTCATATGCATTTATAAGTTTTTTAGCTTTTTTAATTTGTCTTAGTACTTCTTTTTTTGATGTCCCACCAAAAGTTTTTTTACTATTTACAGAGCCTTCGACTTTTAATGATTCATAAACATCAGATTCAATACTTTTGCAAAATGATTTAAATTCTACGACAGTCAATTCGTCTAAGCTCAATTTTTTGCTAATTGCATATGCAACTGTCTTACCAACAATTTCATGTGCGTCTCTAAAGGGCACACTCTTTTTTACTAGATAATCCGCAAAATCAGTGGCTGTTGAAAAGCCTTTTTTAGCAGCTTCTTTTGTGATGCTTTCATTTAACTTTAAGTTTTCAAGACAGATATTCATTGCTTTAAGACATTTTATTATAGTATCACCGCAATTAAATAATGCTGGCTTATCTTCTTGATTATCTCTATTGTAGGCAAAAGGTTGGGATTTCATTATTGTTAAAATATTCATTAGTTGCCCGTAAATGCTTCCTGTTTTTCCTCTTATTAATTCTAAAACATCTGGATTTTTCTTTTGAGGCATAATAGACGAGCCTGTACATACCTGATCATCTAAATCAACAAAATTATACATAGTAGAATTCCATATTATAATTTCTTCTGAAAATCTTGATAAATGCGTCATTAGCAAAGATGAATTACTTATAAACTCTATTATAAAATCTCTGTCGCTAACACTATCTAAAGCATTATCTGTAATACCGTCAAACATTAGGAAATCAGATACAAATTTTCTGTCAAGTTTATGGGAAGAACCAGACATTGCGCCAGATCCTAGAGGGCAAAGATTTACATTAGGAAAACTCATTACAAATCTCTCTTTATCTCTTTCTAGCATAAAAAACCATGCCATCATAATGAATCCAAAAGTTACTGGCTGTGCCACCTGTAAGTGGGTAAATCCAGGAATAATACTAGAAGAATATTTTTCAGCTATTTTTATAATCGTTTTTTGAAGTTCATTTATGTCATCCAAAATTGTAAGAATTTCATCTCTCACATACATTCTTACATCTGTGGCAACCTGATCATTTCTTGATCTCCCAGTGTGAATTTTTTTTGCAGTATCTCCTATTAACTCTATTAACTCATGTTCAATATGCATATGTATGTCTTCTAGTGAATTATTATGCTTCATATCACCATTCATTATTTTTTTATTTACCTTTTTCAGAGCAGACAGAATTTTTTTAAGTTCACTATTATTCAAAATTCCAATCGAATTCAGCATTCTTGAATGCGCTTCTGAGCCCAAAATATCATAATACGCAAGTCTATAATCAAAATTAATTGACGAAGTAAAATCTTCAACGAACTTATTCGTTTTTCCTTTAAATCTTCCCTGCCAAGGTTTTTTTGTATTCTTTGCCATTGTGAAATAATATCTAATATAATTAGAACAAGTATAACATTAAGTTGACAATATGAACGAAAGTTTAATGCCTAAAATTATAAGAATTGCTACAAGAAAAAGTCCTTTAGCGTTATGGCAAGCAAGGAAAGTTAGCCAATTACTAAAAAATATTGATAATTCAATAAATATTGAACTCATAAAGATTACTACGTCAGGGGATAAAATATTAAATAAGCCTCTATATGATATTGGAGGAAAATCGTTATTTTTAAAAGAACTTGAGTATGCTTTATTAAATAATGAATGCGATCTAGCAGTTCATTCAATGAAAGACATGCCAGCAGAAATGCATGAAAACCTAACCATAAGCTCCATACTTGAGCGAGAGGATTGCAGAGATGTTTTAATATCTAAAAAATATAATTCTTTAAAAGAATTTTCAAAGGGGTCAAATATTGGAACTTCAAGCGTAAGAAGAATTTGTAATTTAAAACATGATTACCCAAATATCAAGATTCTCGATATGAGAGGGAATATTGATACCAGAATAAAAAAAGTATTAGATGGTGAAATTGATGGGATAATTTTAGCTGCAGCCGGTGTAAAAAGACTCGGTTTAGAAAAAAATATTTCAGAATTTATGGACGAAAAAATTTGGGTTCCTGCTATAGGACAGGGTGCTATCGGAATAGAAACAAAAAAAGATAATAAAATAATTAATAATTTAGTTGCTAAATTAAATAATAAAAAAACAAGTTTATGCGTTAAATCAGAAAGAATAATTAGCGAATATTTTGAAGCTAGTTGCAGTACACCTGTTGGTGCAAATGCAATAATAAAAAATAACGATATACATTTAACAGCAATGATTGGCTCACTAGATGGAAAAACAAAAATTTATAATCAAGGGAAAGGTTCGTTAAAAGAATTTAAAGAAATAGCATTAAATGTTGCTAAGGGAATAGAGGAAAAGGGAGGCAGAGAACTTTTATAAAATGAATATTCTTATAACAAGACAATTAGATCAGTCAATAAAATTTTCTATGATGCTTAAAAAAGCAAATATAAAAAACTTTATATTTCCGGCTATAACAATAGAAAATTTGACCCCTACTAAAGAGGATATTTCAAATATAGAAAAATCAAATTTCATAATTTTTACAAGTCAAAATTCTGTTTTATCATTAGCTAAAAAATATCCAATAACTAATTTATCAGGAAAAACTATTGGT
The DNA here is from genome assembly GCA_913050095.1 of uncultured Gammaproteobacteria bacterium. GTDB lineage: Bacteria > Pseudomonadota > Gammaproteobacteria > Poriferisulfidales. The sequence goes on along the minus strand of CAJXAV010000001.1, from coordinate 6,415 downwards.
GCAATCGGAAAGTCAACGGAAGAATTTTTAAATGGTATGAATATGAAGGTTGATATCGTTCCAAAAGAAAAATTTACTAGTGAATCATTACTCGATGAGATAAAAAATAATAAAATTGATAATAAAACTGTTTTAATTATAAAAGGGGAAGGCGGAAGAGATTTTTTAAATAAAGAATTGAGAAAAAATAATTTTGTTCTTAAAGACTGCAATATTTATAAAAGATGTTTACCAAATAATATTAACGAAATTGATAATTTAAAATTTAAAGATGTTACTCATGTCTGCATAACTAGTATTGAAATATTTAAAAACTTTTTAAAAATAATAAAAACTATAAAATTTATAATTAACGAAGATATTACTTTTGTTTGTGGTAATGAAAGAATTGGCGAAGAAGTAAGTAAAATTTTTAAAAACAATAGAATTTTAGTTTCAGATGACCCTTCAAATGATAAAATGCTAAAAGTTATAATATCATAATATTATTTATACTTTACCAATTTCAATTTTTTCATTAATCCATCTCTTAACAAGTAATTCAGATGTTTTTTCTGAAATACTTTTAGAACACTCTATACTTTCTTTTATATATTTATAGTCTCTTGTTATATTTGCAATTTTAAAATTAATATCTCCTTTTTGTTTTTTACCCAATATCTCACCGGGTCCCCTAATTTCTAAATCTTCCTTAGCAATATCAAAACCGTTTGTGCATCTTCTTAATATATCGATTCTATCCCTTGCTATGTCGCTTAAACCATTTTTATATAATAGTATACATGTACTTTTTTTATCTCCTCTGCCTACTCTCCCTCTTAATTGATGTAATTGTGATAAACCCATTCTTTCAGAATTTTCTATTATCATAACTGTGGCATTTGGAACGTCTAGTCCAACCTCAATGATTGTTGTAGATACCAAAAGATCTATTTTTTTATTCCTAAAACTTTCCATAACCTTTTCTTTCTCTTGTATTTTCATTCTCCCATGTATTAATCCGATACTGATATCTTTAAGTTCCAAGCGCAATTCTTCATAAGTATTTGTTGCCGCTTTGCACTCTAATACTTCAGATTCGTCAATAAGTGGACATACCCAATATACCTGGCTACCTTCATTACATATTTTACTAATTTTTTTAAAAATCTCTTTTCTTCTGCTTTCAGATAAAGCTATAGTTTCTATCGTTTGTCTACCTTTTGGCATTTCATTAATTATTGAGTAATCTAAATTACCATATAAAGTCATAGCCAATGTACGTGGTATAGGTGTAGCAGTTAAAATTAATTGATGAGGATAAGTTTCTGAATTTTTACCTTTTGTCGAAAGCGTCATTCTTTGGTGGACACCAAATTTATGCTGCTCGTCTATTATAACTAATGCTAAATTAAAAAATTTTATTTGATTCTGTATTAAAGCATGTGTACCTATAATTAAATCTATGTTGCCGAGCTTAATATCTTCAATAATAGTTTCTTTTTCTTTAGTTTTCATTCCGCCATATAATAAAGCTATGTTGATATTAAAATCTTTTAACATTAATTTTATACTTTGATAATGTTGTACAGATAATATTTCCGTTGGGGCCATAAAAGCTACTTGATAACCATTTGTTATAGCATGAAGTGCACCAAATAAAGCAACTAAAGTTTTTCCTGAACCAACATCACCTTGAACGAGCCTCGTCATGGGTTTATCTTGTTGCATATCACTAATTATTTCTTTCATCACTTCTAATTGAGATTTAGTTGGCTCAAATGGAAGATTGCCAATAAGTTTTTTTATAGGCTTATCATTATCGTTTAATTGAAAAGATGAAAGTGTTTTATTAAAAACTCTTATTCTTTTAAAAACTAATTGATGTGCCAAAAGTTCTTCAAATACCAACCTTTTTTTATTTTTATTTTCTGAGTTTACTAAGTTTTCATAACTTATTTTTTTATTTGGCATATGTATATTGTAAATCGCAGAATTTATGTCTACTAAATTATATTTTTTTAAAATTTCTTTTGATAAAATTTCAGGAAATAATATTTCTTTTGATTTTAGAAGTGCTAAAGATTGTTTTATGAAATTTCTAAGACTACTTTGATGAAGTCCATCTGTCAGTGGATACACTGGAGTAAAATAGTCATCAAGTTCGGGAGGGTATTTTTTATCAAAAAATTGATACTCTGGATGAATGATTTCCTTAATATTATTTATGTTTCTTACATCACCATAACACCTAATACTTGCTCCTATTTCAAAGTTTTTGATTTGGTTTTTATTGAAGTAAAAAAATCTTAATTGCATTGTTTCAGTTCCATCTGAAATTCTTACTATATGCATTCTTTTTTTATAAAAAATTACACTAGTTTTTTCTATAATTCCCTCAATAAAATACATTTTTCCAGGTATTGTTTCAGAAATATTTGTAATCTTTGTTCTATCTTGATATCTAATTGGAAGGTGAAATAGAAGATCTTCAATGGTTCTTATACCTATTCTGTTTAACTTAATTAATCCTTTTTCTCCTATACCTTTAAGATCTAAAAGATTCTTGACCATTGATTTATTTTGATGAAGCTATTGCATCTATTTCTATTAACGCGCCTTTTGGGAGATCTTTTATTCCTATTGCTGCTCTAGCTGGATATGGCTTATTAAAAATTTTTTCCATATGCTCATTAACTTTTGAAAAATTTTGTAAATCTGTCAAATAAACATTCAACTTCAATATTTTGTCAAGTGATGAACCTGCTTCATTCAATACATGGCTTAAATTTACAAAAACTTGTTCGATTTGATCATTAATATCACTAGAAACTAAAACCATTTCTTTTGGATCCAAAGGAATTTGACCTGATAAGTATATTGTATTTTCAAATTTAACTGCTTGTGAATAAGCCCCAATAGCTGAAGGCGCTTTATCTGTATAAATATATTCTTTTGTCATTATCCTACTGTCCTCATTACTTTATTAATATTTTTTAGTTTTTTTAGCTCTTTTATTACATCTGCAAGTTGTTTTCTATTCTTTACTTCTAAAGTAAATACAAAAGATGCATAAGGGTTTTGTTCTTCATCAAATTTTACATTTTCTATATTACATGAAAGTCGTGAAATTACACCTGCAACATTGGCAAGAACTCCTCTTTGCTTCTCAGAAAAAACTCTTATTTGAGTTTGATATTCACCCTCAACATCATCTGACCATTCTATAAAAAGTTTTTTTGATTTTATTTTTTTTATATTATTACAAACTAATCTATGAACCACAAACCCATTGCCTGAAGAAGTTAAACCTACAACTTCATCTCCAGGAATTGGTCTACAACATTTAGCATAGTTTAAAACTAATCCCTCCGTTCCTTTTATAGCGATGTTTTCAACTTTTTTAGAACCTAAAACTTTTGAAACCCAATCATGATATTTTTGTTTAACAAAACTTTTTTTAATCGCGATGTTTTGAGCAGCCAAATGTGGAACTATATTTCCTAAGCCTATTTCTACGAACAAATCATTTATATCTTTTAAATTATATTCATTTAATAACCTTCTTATTGAATGATAGGGAATTTCTGTATAAGAAGTCCCATAATCATACAAAGCTTTGTCTAGTATTCTCAAACCAAGGTCTGCTGCTTGTTCTGATTGCATATTTCTTAAGTAACTTTTTATATTTGTTCTTGCCTTTACTGTTGCAACAAACTCTAGCCATGACGGATTCGGCTTTCCTAAAGGTGTTGTTATAATTTCAACCGTTTGACCTGAAGATAAAGTAGTGCTTAAAGGAACATCAATATTATTAATTTTTGCTGATGTGCATTTATTTCCGACATCTGAATGGATCGCATATGCGTAGTCAATAACGCTACTTCTGTAAGGCAATTCTTTTATTTCTCCTTTTGGCGTAAAAACATAAATTTCATCTGGGAACAAATCAACTTTTATATTTTCAAGGAGATCGACGGAATTTAATGTATTTTGCTTCATTTCCATGATTTTCTGCAACCAATCTCTAGCATATGCTTGGGCTGAAGAGTGACCACCAGTCTTATATTGCCAATGAGATGCAATTCCAGACTCAGCAAACTGATCCATTTCTTTTGTTCTTATTTGAATCTCTATAGGAATTGCATTTGGACCAAATAGAACCGTATGAAGAGCTTGATAACCATTTGATTTTGGGATGGCAATATAATCTTTAAATTTTCCAGGTATTGGCTTAAAAAGATTATGTGTGGCACCAAATATTCTGTAACACTCATCAATTTTGCTAGCAACAACTCTAATACCATAAATGTCGAAAACTGCATTAAAACTCAAATTCTTTTTTTTCATTTTTTTATAAATACTATAGGGATTTTTTTGTCGAGCATATAAATCGGCTTTAATATTTAAGTCTGACAATCTATCATTAATTTTTTCTTTAATGTCATCTAAAAATTTGGTTTTATTTCCTCTGTGGTTTTTTACTGCATTTCTAATAATTTTATATCGTAAAGGATTTATAGTTCTAAAAGAAATTTCTTCTAACTCAAGTCTTAATTTATTCATTCCTAATCTTAAAGCTATTGGAACATAAATTTCTAAAGTTTCTTTGGCAATTCTTAATTTTTTTTCTTTTGAGAGACAATCTAAAGTTCTCATATTATGGAGTCTATCAGCTAGTTTAACCAAAATTACTCTTAAATCGTTAGACATTGCTAACATCATTTTACTGAAATTTTCTGCCTGAGCTTCATTTCTAGATATAAATTTTATATTTTTATCAATTTTACTTACACCATCTACTATTTTTGCAATTTCTGAGCCAAATCTTTTTTGTATATCATCTTTTCCAGCTGCTGTATCTTCAACAACGTCGTGTAGTATTGCAGCAGCTATGCTAACAGCATCCATTTTCATCTCTGCAAGAATAGATGCTACAGAAAGTGGGTGATTAATATATGGTTCCCCACTTTTTCGCACTTGACCTTGGTGACTTTCATTACTAAATGTATAGGCTTCTCGGATAAGAAGTATTTGGTTCGTAGTTAAATAAGTTTTTGATTTTTTTAAAAGACTATTAAGCGCGGGGTTAGACGAACTTTGCTGGTTCAAATTATGATTTTTTAAATTTGAAGTCTCAGCCATATCATATAATTATCCAAATTAATCTGTTTTAGAAGTATCTATTCCATCCTGAGTTATAACTTCAGCTTCTAGAGGTGCTTCTTGGTTATTAATTTCGCTATCTTCTGACTTAACATCTAAGGATTCTTCATTACTTGATTCCGCATCTTCACTTAATAGTGCTCCAATTTCTGCATCAATCTCAGCTTGCTCAAAAATGCCGTCTTCTTCGTTGATTACCGGTTTTTCTTCCAACATTTCTTCAGTTATATTTCCAGCTGCAATTTCTCTTAAAGCGACAACAGTTGCTTTATCATTATCCCATTCGAGTGATGGCTCTTTTCCATTCATTAACTGCCTAGCTCGTTTGCTTGCAACTCTAACTAAATGAAATCTGTTATCTACTTTTTCTAAGCAGTCTTCTACTGTTATTCTTGCCATCCCGTATACCCTTATAAAAAAATTAATGTGTAGGTAAATAATACTTTAAAAATCAATATCTATCAAAGGTTCTTTACGTATTTTCTCTGCTATATCAGTATTAATATCATTTATATAAATTGTTAATTGACTTTGAGAATTATCAAAATCGTCATTCACCAAAATGTAATCATATAATGGTGCTTTGGTAACTTCAGTTTTTGCATTCTTTAGTCTCTCTAAAATTACACTTTCCTCATCTGTTGCTCTTTCTCTTAGTCTTTTTTCCAGAATTTTAAGTGTAGGTGGCAATATAAATATACTTCGTGAAAAAGGAATTTTCTTCTTAATTATTTCGGCGCCTTGAATGTCAATCTCAAGAATTACAATTTCATCTTTTTTCACTTGGTTCGTTACAGATTCAATAGAAGTTCCGTAATAGTTTCCATGAACAATTGCATACTCAATATATTTGTTTGCTTTGACTCTTTCTTGAAAATCTTCTTTTTCTATAAATTTATAATCAACTCCCTCTACCTCTCCTTTTCTGGGTTTTCTTGATGTCTCTGAGATGCATACCGATATATTTTTTTCAATACAAACTTTTTTAATTAGACTTGATTTACCTGCTCCTGAAGGAGCAGAAACAACACAAAGATTTTTGAAAATTTCATCATTAAAATTAATCATTATTCAATATTACTTTAATATTCATTATTTTGTTATAAAAAACCACTGTTCGTCCTTGAATAGTGGTTTTTAAATCGTTAGGAGATTAATGATTAAAACGCGTATTGAGCTCTAAGTTGGAAACTATCTAAATCATCAGTTGTACCGCCTGGATTTACTTCATTATCCATGCTTACAGAAGAATAATTTGCCATGAATTTCA